>CAYOJT010000010.1:9100-21979 GCA_964404365.1 uncultured Bacteriovoracaceae bacterium | reverse complement strand
TTACGCGCGCGCACGACAAATCGTTTGGGCAGGTTTTGGAGCCATGATCTATGCGACGATCATGGCCGAAATCGTGATGAAGATGCCGCCTTCACCTGGCTGGCCGAATCAGGCCGCGATGGAAACCATGTTCGGATCGAGCTGGAGAATCGTCGCCGCGTCGATGACTGCTTTCTTCTGTGGCGAGTTCACGAACTCGTTTGTCCTCGCGAAAATGAAAATTCTGACCGAAGGAAAGAACCTTTGGATGCGCACCATCGGCTCTACGATCGCGGGTGAGCTTGTGGATTCCCTGATTTTCTACCCGATTGCGTTCTTAGGCATTTGGCCAACAGAACTTGTGATTAAAGTCATGATGACGAACTACATGCTGAAAGTTGCCTGGGAGATCGTCATGACTCCTTTCACCTACAAGATCGTCGCGTTCTTAAAGCGCGCCGAGCACGAAGATTATTTCGATCGAAACACGGACTTCACTCCGTTTTCGTTAAAAACCTAAACAAGGACTCGTCTGAGATGCCCGCACCGATTCTAGTCACTGGAGCCGCAGGATTCGTTGGAGCGCGATTCGTTGAAGAATGTAATCGCCGTGGGATTTCCGTCATCTCGGTGGATAAGCCGTCCTATTTCGAAGAGCGAAAAGAACATGCGGGCGTTCAGTTTGGTGAAATCGTCGACCGCGAGATGCTCTTTGATTGGTTGGATGCCGAAGGAAAACGTTTGGGCGATTCACCGATTTCTGCAGTCGTGCACTTAGGCGCATGCACCGACACGACCGAACTTGACGAGAGTTACCTGAACCGGATGAACCTCGAGTACACGAAACGCCTCTGGAGTTACTGCACGCGAAGAAAAATTCCGTTTGTTTACGCCTCAAGCGCAGCCACCTACGGCGCAGGCGAGTTCGGCTACGACGACGACGACGCACTCACTCCGAAACTGAAACCCCTTAACCCCTACGGCGAATCGAAGCGCGCATTTGACGAGTGGGCACTTGGAGAAGAGAAAAAGGGCGCTACCCCTCCAACCTGGGCAGGCTTTAAATTTTTCAACGTCTATGGCTTCGGAGAAACCCATAAAGAAAAAATGGCAAGCGTAGTCCTTCACTCCTATCGCCAAATCAAAAACGGCGGAACCGTTCGCCTTTTCAAGAGTCATAAGGACGGAATCGCGGACGGTCATCAATCTCGTGATTTCGTGTTTGTGGACGACGTGGTGAGGGTCTTGTTCTTTGCTCTAGAAAAACCGCTCACGCGCGGGATTTACAACCTAGGTTCGGGTAAAGCCCGCACCTTTTTGGATCTCGTTAAGGCGACATTCGCCGCGCTCAAGGCTCCCGAAAAAATCGAATTCATCCCCACTCCCGAACACCTCCGCGAGCGCTATCAATACTTTACTGAAGCGAAGATGGATCGGCTCAGGGCTGCCGGATATACTGCCCCGTTCACGAGCCTCGAGGATGGCGCTAAAAAAACCGTCGAGCGCCTGAATTCAGTAAAATAACCCGGATTCCCAGCTAAAACGCGGAGCGTCATTAAACGACTTTTAGCTGCGGCGCGGCTTTTTAGGCTTGTTTGGTCGCTCCCAATTCGATAAACCATCCGACGAACCGGCACATGATTTTAACAGGGTACGCTCATGTGGAGCTACCCGATCCGTCGGTGTTGAAAGGCAACAAATGGCAAATACACGTCAGTCGGGCAAACGCGCTCGCCAAACGAAAAAGCGCAACGTCCGCAACACGATCGTTCGATCGTCCACCAAAACGACTTTCAAAGCTGCACTCGATGCAGTGAAAGCCGGAGATCTCGCTAAAGCAAAAGACGCTTACATCAGCGCCGTAAAAGCTATGGCGAAAGCTGCTTCGAAAGGCGCGATCCCATCCGCTCGCGCTGCTCGCAAAATCAGCCGTCTCACTCATTTTGTTAAAAAAATGAAACCTGAGATCCTCACTTCGAAGTCTAAATAATTTTTGGATTCTAGAGTTGAAAAGGGCCTGTCTCGATCCAGAGACAGGCCCTTTTTCTTTTCGCGTATTTTTTTACCGACAAAAGCGATTCACAAGCTCAGACCAAGCCCCGAGTGGCAGCTTCGACGTCTGTTTCACGGTAAAATCGATCGCTCGAAGTCCGGACTGAAGCTCAGCCATTTCACTGAGTGACCAGGCTCGAGCGAATCGCGCGAATTTTTCCTGCATGAATGAACCGAGTTTAGCTTCGCGCGTGCCGGCCTGCTTATCTTTTAAAATGAGCGCAAGCATCCGAACATTCCAGCTGAGCAGTCCTAAGAGCGGGAGCGAAATCTCGGGTTGTTCCGCGAATGAGCGCACCATGGAGAGCGCTGCCGCCTGATTTTTCGAAAAGAACGCTTCAATGAATTCATCGCCGCCTGCGACCTGAACTCCGCCGAGTAAAACTTCCGCGCGCTCGTCACTCGATGCGAGCTCAAGCTTTTCAAGCTCTCGGTCCACAGAGTCGAGCGACCAAGGATCCATCACGCGAAGGAGAGCGATCTCCTTTTCGGTGAGAATAAGTCCCTTTCTTTTCGCCAGATACTGAATCCACGGCTCACGGTCCTGGTCCTCGATTTCAGCGCATTCCACTACGGCTGCTTTTTCGACCAGAGTCTTAGAGAATTTCTTTCGTTGATCGAGATCCTTCGACAAAAGCACCATCACAGACGAAAGAGTGCCCGATTTTTCGGTAGGTTTTCCAAGGACACGTTCTAGCGCTTCCGGCTGTTTCAGGAGATGAGCCTGTTTCACCAGAACAAATCGAGTACCGCCACCGAGCGCCAAGGATTCTGCAGCATCGAGAACCGTCCCAACATCACACTCTTGGGCATCGAGAACCGTCTCATTGAATGCTGCGGCAAAATTATTTTCCGAAGTCTCTTTCCCACTCTCTTCTTTTAAACACAGAGCTGAGCGGCGAATGCGCTTCACGAGCTCACGACTCTTCATCGCCTCGCCACCATAGATCCAATAGACCGGCCAAAGGCGACCTGCCTCTAAATCTTTTTGGATACTCTTAGGTTCGAACTTCGGCATAAAAATTAAAAACGCGCGAGCATCGACTCGTGCACATCGAGCATCATGGCGTGGGACATTTCTTTCAGCGCTCGATCGAATTCACTTTCGTTGATGAGAGCCGAAGTCGTACCGAACTGTCGTTTCTGGTTATTACCCGGAAAACGTTTCGTTCGCGAAAATGCCGATCCCCAGGCTTCGCTCGTCATCCCGCCGTTCGAATCGAGTTTCGTGAGCTTGAACTGACACTCGAGGAAGGCCTGATACTCGGTCGCGATAATGAGCTGAGTGACCGCGGGCTCTGCACTGTTAGCACCTGAACGCGGAGGATAAATCTGGTCCGACGAAGTGCTAGCGCTCGAACTGTATTTCGCGGTCGTAATGATTCCATCGAGCTTCGCGTCCGCTTCTTCGGGCTTACTCACAATTTTTACGCGGCGACCTGCAGTGAGAATCTGAACGAGCTCATTGTAGAGCGTATTTTCAACCCCGGGCTTGTAAGAGAGATTCTTAAGCGGAGCAACATAAACGCGATGAATACCGATCTTCTCGAGCTCATTCGATTTAGACGATTGAAGCGTGTAACCACAGCTACTTGTGACCAAAAGGGCAAACAAGGCAGTGAGTAAAAAGAGTCGACGCATGGGGTAAGAGAAACACGATGCTCCCCGCCCTTGGCAAGCCCAAAATCCCAGAATACTCTGCGTAAATTCCGATGGATTCCGTTAAACGCATTCTCGATCAAATTCTGAATCAGAACCCCGAACTTCGCACACGCGTACGCGAGTCTAAGGCGCTCTCGGGCTGGGAAGAGGCCGTAGGGCCACAGATCTCTAAACACTCCCGCGTTTTTAAAGTCGAAGACGGAATTCTCTTCATCGAGGTGGATCATCCGGCGTGGCGCTCCGAACTTCACCATCGAAAACTACAAATCCTCGAGCGCTTAAATAGCGCCGTAACCGATGGACAGCCTGCGATTCGAGACCTGTTTTTTATGGAGACTCGCGCGGCTCAGATGAAGGAGTCGAGCTCGCGGCCGGGTGCGAGAACGAAGTGGGGCTCGCGGTCAGACCCGGAGCAATCTGGGAAGCAGCTGGGTAAGAGTAGTCCGGGTAAAGTTCTCGGTAAATCTGAAACCCCATCCAAACTAATATCGCCAAAACCGTCCAAACGCTGAGAATGAAATAGAACGGAAATTCGATTCGAACTTGTGGCTCATCGAGCGAGGGACGCTCGGTAGCTGTCAGCGCCTCAAGCGGACTTGGATTGAGATCGGTTATCACTTTATCTGCAGGAATCGGTGCTGCTCCCTCGATCGGAGGCGGAGCCGCGGCGGCTTTTAAAACTTCGGCAGGGTTCGTTGCGGTCACCGTTTCCGTCACCGTCACGTCGTCATCTGGATCTCGGTGAATCGGCATCTCAATGCCCAGGCGCTTCAGCGTTTCTTCTCGCTCTTGGACGTAAAACCAGTAATCGTTTGCCTGCGCAATTTCGTCGCGAGCCTTCAGCGTACCCTTCAGGATCTGCTCGCTCACTTGCTCCTTTGTGAAGGGTCCCAAAATTCGATTGTCGAGGGTCCTCACTAAGAATGAGTTCATTTTTATTGGGCCGTCTCCTGCGTCAGTGCGGTAACCGTTCTGAGTTCCGCATCTAAAAACCCGCGGATAGCCGGATGCTGGGCACGACGGAACTCGTTCGGTTTCCCCCAGAACACGATCTCACCTTGGTGGAGAAATGCGATCTGATCGGCGAGCAGAAGCGCCGATGGAATATCGTGACTGATCACGATCGAAGTGAGGTGAAGCTCGTTTTTCAAAGTTTCAATCAGGTCATCCACCGTGGTGCGCGTGACTGGATCAAGACCCGTCGTCGGCTCATCGTAAAGGAGGATCGAAGGCTCTCGAATAATCGCGCGCGCGAGCGCAACGCGTTTTTTCATACCGCCCGAAATTTCGTTTGGATACTTATCGAGACTCGCTTTATTCATTCCGAGCATCTCGAGCGCTTTCCAAACGCGGTTATAAATTTCTTCTTCGGTGTATTTCGTGTGCTCGAGAAGGGGAAATGCGACGTTCTCAAAAACCGTCATATCGTCAAAGAGCGCGGAGTTTTGAAAAAGCATTCCGAAGAGCGTTCGGTGTTCCATGAGCTCACGCCCACGGATTTTCGCCATGTCTTTTCCTCCCACCCAGACTTCGCCCGAGTCTGGCTTGAGGAGTCCAAGCACGTGTTTCAGCGTGACCGACTTCCCCGCACCGGAAGACCCCAGGATGTAGGTCAGCTTTCCGGCGGGAAACTCTATGTTCACACCCTTCAAAATTTGATCTCGACCGCCCCGGAAGGATTTCCAGACGTTGACGAGTTTAACTGTGCCGAGAGGATTCTTTTCGCTCACTTGATTTGCTCTATTCCGTGTCCAATTCCCTCACAACCCGACGAGACAGCGATGTGAGGAGTTCATAGGGAATTGTGCCAGCCGCTTTCGCTTGAGTCCATGGGTCCAGAGAAGGGCCGTAAATTTCGGCCCAATCTCCTACTTTTACTGACGCATCGCACTCAATCGCGGACAGGTCCATACTGACGATCCCGAGAAAGCGCCGCGCCTTTCCGCCCACGAGAACCTGGCCCTGATTCGAATTCATGCGATGGAGCCCGTCGGCGTAACCCGCAAGCAAGATCGCAGTCTCAATACTCTCTTCCCGCCCGCTCACGCGGAAAGTCGCCCCATAACCGATACAATCCCCTGCTTGGAGCTTTCGCCTCTGAGCGACTCGGTATTGGATTCGCAAGACCGGAGTGATCCCCCGTGAAGGTGCCCCTGCCCAGGGGGGTACTCCATAGAGAGAAATTCCGGGACGAACGATCGAAGTCCAACCCTCGAGCCCAAATTTTTTCGAGTTCCAAATCGCTGAAGAGTTCGCCAGGTGAAAGAGTGTTCCGGGAAGCGCGGGCGCCGCCGCTTCAGTGATCGCACGAAATTTTTCGATCTGCTGTTTCGTAACGGGGTGCTCTGGATCTTCCGCGACCGCCAAGTGCGTGAGGATTCCTTCTGGTTTCTCTTCAGGCTTTAACTTCTTAATTTGAGCGAGAATCGGATTCAGTTGAGACGGAGAAATTCCGAGTCGATTCATTCCCGTGTTGAATTTCAAATGGTAAGGCAAACGCGATGTGAAAGACCCTTTCACAAAACTTCGCCAATCCTCATCGGATGCGATGGTCGGGGTCAGCCCGTACTTTTCGCAGAACTGACCCTTCTCCTCAGTCCATTCTGCAGTTCCAGACAAAACCATCACGCGAGTTTTTCGATGTTTCGCTCCAAGCGCTTCGCGGACTTCACGACCCTCTTCCAAGGTCGCAACCCCGAACCCGAAAAGATCAGGTGCTGACTTCAGGGCTCGGGCCGCGAATACTGCTCCGTGCCCGTAAGCATCGGCCTTGATCATAGGCAGAACAAACTGCCCTCGCGCGAGTTCTCGGATCGCTTCGTAATTCGACTGAAGCGCTTTTTCAGATAGGAGTGCACGGGCCCGGGGAAAAGACTCGGCCTCTTCGGGGGTATCATCGGAAATGCGGTTTTGGAGTTTGCTCCAATTTTTATCGGCGAGATTAGGTTTCATGGTTTGGCGGCTGACTTTGGGTGACTGGCTTCAATTCCGCCAATGAAATTTCTTGGGATAATTTTGACCAATCAAAATCGGAGACGGCATCATCCAAACTTCTCAAGGTCTCTTGAGCTCGGGGATCCATGATGTCCTTCGTGGCGATTTTTACTTCCTGAATGGGTGGCGTAACTACCGGGGCAGCCACAGGCTTTTCAGCTCGCATCGCAGCGGCTTTTTCTTCGGCTTCTCGGACGGCCTCATCGAGTGCGGCTTTTGCTTTTGCCATTTTCAATTGAGGCGTGGTGAGAGCGTGAGCCTGAAGAAGAATCGACTCGTGAGAGTTGGAATACGTGCGAACCGGGCGACGAAAAAACCAAAATAGAAACCCAAATACGAACGCAGCCGCTAATATGGGCACCATCTGCGAGACCATGTCCGCACTCGCTTTCACAGTTCCTGGGCGCCAGGAACTTTCGAGCGCAAGCTTCGAACCAATCGCAGGAATGTTTTGAACGGCGACGATGAGATCACTTCCGTCTTCCGTACTGCTCACGAAAGGTTCATTCGCGACGGGTTGAAGCGGCTGCTGAGTCAGGCGCTGAGTGAGTCGATAGAGCCGCTCCGTTTTTGTGAGATTTTCCGTCGTGTGCGGGAGCGAAAGAAGGACGCCAGCATTCGAAATGAGGTACGCGTTCCTCTGGCTCTTTAAGGCCTCTAGACTTGAGGTCTTCACTAGGATCGTTCTCACCCTTCGCTCTGCACTCCCCGATGGAACCACCCACGTGAAATAGGTTTCCTTCTCGTCGGGACTTTTCCAGGTGAGCGATTGGGTTTCCGAACCCATAATCCCGCGCCAACTCACGATCTCATCACCCAGCCGATCGAGGTAGCCCGCGGTCCAGTCTCCATCAAGCCCTGGTTGAGAGATGTCGGTTAAGATCTTGAGGTCACTTGGGTTTTTCTCCCATCCCCATTCCGCGACATGGAGAAGTGCCGAACCTGCAGGAATCGCCTCTCCCGTACTGATCCGCGCTAAACCTTGATAATAGAGCGCTTCGACTTCCCGATTTACTGCGACCGCTAAACTCGATGCGGCAGTCTCGGTCGATTGGACCCGCTCCCTTTTCATCGCTCGGTCTAAGATCGCCTGGTTTTCCCGGCGGCTCGACTCGAAGGCTAGGCTACAGATGAGCCACGAGCCTAGGGTTGCGCCAATAATGATCAGGACTTTCTTTAGGGTGAGTTCGGTAGTCGCGTGCGTCACTTTATTTGCTCCAATATTCACTCTGAGGAGAGTATATCCAGGCAAAAGGCCGAATCACAACCCCCCGCATAAAAACCGGACCTAAAAAGACCTATGAAATCGACGCCTCACAGTAGAAACCCCCGAATCTTGGTACTCGGAACCGGGATCGCGGGCCTATCGACCGCGCTAAAATTCGCGAATTCAAAAGAGCGCGAATTCGACGTCACACTCGTCAGTAAAGGTAAAGCAATTGAAGGAGCAACCCGCTGGGCGCAGGGCGGAATCGCAGCCGTATGGTCCAAAGACGATTCCATCCAGGAACATGTGAAAGACACGCTCGTCGCTGGAGCGGATCTCTGTCACGAGGACATCGTTCGCATTTGTGTTGAAGAAGGGCCGGAGCGCGTTCGCGAACTGATTTCCCTGGGTGTAGAATTTACCCGAGCCTCCGCTACTTCACCTGACTTTGATCTGCACCGCGAAGGTGGTCACGGGCAGCGGCGCATTCTTCATGCGGATGATCTGACGGGACTTGCGATCGAAAAAGCGCTCCTGAATCAGATCGCGCGACATCCCCGCATTCAACTTCTCGAAGATCATTCGGCGATCGATTTGATCACGGATTCGAAGGCGCTCAAAAAACGAGCGCCTCGCACGCGAGCGCTTGGCGCTTATGTTTTGAATAACGTCAGTGGGAAAATCGAAACCTATTCTGCGGACCTCACCGTGCTCGCTACCGGCGGGGCCGGGAAGGTTTACCTCTATACATCGAACCCCGACACCGCGACAGGCGACGGGATCGCGATGGCGTACCGAGCCGGGGCGAAAGTTGCAAACCTCGAATTCATCCAGTTCCATCCGACTTGCCTCTACCATCCGAATGCCCGCACTTTTTTGATCACGGAAGCCCTTCGAGGCGAAGGTGCCGTTCTCAAGAACCTGAGGGGCGAAAGTTTTATGGATCGCCACCACTCGATGGGTTCGCTCGCTCCGCGCGATGTGGTTGCGCGCGCGATCGACATGGAGATTAAGCGTACGGGCGATAAGCATGTGTGGCTCGATTGTTCTTCGATCGGAGCTGAAAAACTTCGGACGCATTTTCCGAATATTTACGAAACGTGTTTGAATTACGGCGTGGATATCACGAAGGGCCTTGTCCCTGTAGTTCCAGCCGCACATTACACCTGCGGTGGAGTGGTAGCTGACGAGTGGGCACAAACGACGATCGAAGGTTTATACGCTGTCGGCGAGGTCGCTTGCACGGGGTTACATGGCGCGAATCGTTTGGCGTCTAATTCGCTGCTTGAAGCTGTTGTGTTTGCAGATCGCGTGTACCGACACGGACTAGGATCACTAAAGGGGGCGAAAGCTACGCAGAATGATTTGCCATCTGCCCTTCCTGAATGGCAAATCGGGCACGCTGTCGAGATTGAAGAACAAATCGATATCGCAGCGACCTGGCGTGAGATTCGCGAGCTGATGTGGAACTATGTGGGAATCGTTCGATCGAATCGTCGTCTGGAGCGGGCGAAACGTCGCCTCGCGACTTTGAAGATGGAGATCAACGAGTACTACTGGGACTATCTCCTCACGCGTGATTTGATCGAACTTCGGAATCTCGTGCAGGTAGCAGATCTCATCGTCACTTGTGCGACCTTGCGCCACGAAAGTCGCGGTCTGCACTATACGATGGATTATCCGAGTCGCGATGATGCGTTTTACAAGCAGGACACGGTACTCTAAGATGGAGCGCCGCATGATTTTTGTCCGAGGTGGTGAAGATCTGCCTTTTTCCTGACACTCAATCAGTGCAAATTGGAAAAAAATGAAGTAATGATCGAGCGATGTTTTTGTCGCTCCGCTATCTCCTTATTGTCGTTCTGTTATCCTTTTCTCAGCACGGGTACGCAGCCAACCCTCCTGAAGCTATTCAGGCTAGCGAGCTCTTCACCCAAACCGTGAAGTCTTTTGATCTCACAAAACCATCCCGGGGCACGGTCGTTCTTTTTTTATCTGCTCACTGCCCCTGCTCTGCGAGCCATGAACCTTCGGTTCGAGAACTTTTTGAGAAATTCTCTCGAAAAGGTTTCGAATTTGTTGGAGTTCACTCAAATCAGGACGAAGACCGTAAGTGCACAACCGAACACTTCACAAAGAGCGCTCTACCCTTCCCTATTCTTGAAGACGCGGGTGCAAAGCTTGCGAATCGCTTCGGGGCATTAAAGACGCCACACGCCTTCGTGGTGGCTCCAAACGGAGAAATTTTGTACGAGGGCGGAGTTGACGACGCCCACGATCGCAATACCGCAAAGAAGTTTTATTTAAACGATGCTTTAACTCAGATTTCGGAAGGAAAATCTCCAGAGGTTAAGAGGACTCGCACGCTGGGGTGTATGATCCAAAGGTAGTTGAAGCAAAACTCAATCCAATAGGAAATGGAGTGTAAATGAAGAATCGAACAATAGCGACCCTGGTGACCGCCATACTTGCCTGTCTATTCATGGGATGCATCGAATCACCGCTCTTCAACCACGCAGACGCCTCAACCTCCGCTTTGAATCCAGTCGCACAAAGTGAAAAATGCCCTCTAGAATTCACCAAGAGCGATCTGTGCGCTTCCATCGAGTGGGTAAAGAATCCGACCGAAGAAGAGTCCGGCGCCTTCACGCTCCGATTCTGGAGTCTCTCGCAAGGAACGGAGAGTGGCCCGTATATCGCTCCCAGCAACGAGGTCTTTGTAAAACTCTGGATGCCTTCCATGGGACACGGATCTTCGCCTGTTACCATTAAACCCGCCCTGAACACTTCGGGCGAGATCATCGCTGGAGTTTACGATGTCTCCGATGTTTTTTTCACCATGCATGGAAATTGGGAAATCCAAGTCCAGCTTCGACAAGCCCGCAAAGTGATTGAACAGGCCAAGATTGATGTTCGGATTTAGGAGTAGAGCCCTCATTGTTGTCTTTCTCAATTTTTCCGGCAGCGCGGCTTGGGCTGCGCCTTGTTGCTCCAGTAACGCTGCGGCACCTTCGTTGATTTCTGGCGATCACGCGACGCAATTCACATTTACGACAAGCCAGAGTTCCGTGATCGGCGATGCTCCATCCTCGGGGCCAGCGGTTTTTCGGTCCTCGAGTGACTCCGAAGTCACTCGTACTTATAGGATCGATTATGCGTCTGTAATTTCTGACCTCTATCAAGCCGGGGTTAGCCTTCCCATTGTTTCGCGAAACGTCGAGACTAATCGCAAAACAGATTCCGCAACTCATATCGGGGATATTCGCATCACGGGCACTTACGAATTTCTGCCGGAATGGAGTTACTCCGCTTGGAAACCGAAAGGTTATGCTTTTCTCCAGTACACTCTCCCTACTGGACGATCCATTTATGAATCCCGATCCATTCTTGCTGCTGATGCGACCGGCGAAGGATTTCACACGATCACCGCAGGTGCTCTTTTCGTAAAAACTTACCGCGCCTGGGACTTTTCGGCTGTTCCAGAGATTCACCGTTCTTTGAACCGAACTTTTTCTGATACTGCGGGCGAATCGGTTTCGGTCGCCCCCGGAATGGGAGCAAGTCTTGCGGTAGGCGCTGGCTACAGTCCGCGCATGGGAAATCTCCGCGTCGGGTTGAGACTTCAACCTGTCGTTAATGCCTCAAAAACCGTCCGCTCAACTTCTGGAGTGAATGAAACAGGTTTCCAAAAAACCTGGAACACTTCATTAGAGCTCAGTTACCTGATTTCGGATGAGTGGAGCGTGAATTCTTCTTACACGGATCAGACCCTACTGGGGCCCGCCCGCAATAGCACGCTGAGCCGTACATTCGCGCTTGGGCTTCAAATGAGAAACTTGCGATAAGCAGCTATTTCACGAATGCCGATTTTGTTCGCCAGAGAATGCCCCTCAATAGCTCTCCGCATATCCTATGTCAGGCGCGCTACCAAGAAACGGAAGGCCGACATTCGTTCCCTTATTCACAGCTGAAGAACTCATCTGAAGTTTGAAATCACTAGCGGAAACAAAGAGCGGATCGACATGGATATTATCCATGTAAGAGTAATGCGTAGGCGGCGTCCCGCTCCAAACCGGATCGTTATTGTAACTATTATTGTAGATATCGTTATTTGAAATATTCACGTAATCCATCACGACTCCGCCAACAGAGCCCTGCGTGATTGCGCCAGCCACTGTATTCATCAAGACGTTATTCTTGATATTGATATTCGTAATCGTCCCCATCGTCGAACCACCGAGCTCGATGCCCCACCACGGGCGATTATTCGGGTCTGCAACGAACGTATTATTAAAAACATTAAATCCATTAATCGAAAAATTGGATTGTCCTGCACTCACGTTAATAAAACTTCCGTTCGTCCCATTGCCCCCGAGTTTTCCGGCGTTGATGCATAGGTTATTTCGAATCGTGAGATTGGTAATTGAATTTCCGGCCCGCGGGGTGAAGAGGATACAATTCGACATTTTGTTGATGACGTTTCTCTCAACAATCGCATTATCCGTGCTAAATTCCAAGGTCACTGCCGTGTTGTTGCTAGAAACCTGTGCAGGCAGACTAAAAACGTTATCGTGGATCCAGACGCTGTAAGCGTAAGGGCCTTTCAATTGCCAGTTGGTGTCGAATCCTGCGCCATCGACTGTATTATTATAAAACTCAGTACCTTGGTCGTTAAACATTTCGACAGCGAAATCCCATCCCCGATCTCCACCCCAGCCGCCAGTGAAAGGGATCTTAGTAATCACGTTATTGTAGATCTTCAGACCCCTGTTGTAACCATCGTTCCATGCCTTGATCGGCCAACCGTTGTAGCCGATGGGACGTTGATTCTGAGTAATGTTATTATTGTAAATTAACATGCCCTCGGTCCCGCCTACATTTAAACAGCCGCGCCCATATTCGCCAAGCGGAGTCACGCCATCAGACGAGATCAGATTATACGCACCAGAATTCGAGATCGTGTTGTTATAAAAGGTAATACCCTT
>CAYOJT010000010.1:0-9090 GCA_964404365.1 uncultured Bacteriovoracaceae bacterium | reverse complement strand
TTGGCATAGATCGTAGGAGCAGCAGATGCATTATCATTTCGACCACCAATGATCACTCCGCGGTCTTTGAAATCAACTACCGTAATATCGTGAATACTGACGTTGCTTCGGCCACCCACATAAATCGCCCAGAAGGTAGAAAGATTTCGGCCATCGAATTTCAAATTAGAAATATGCTGATTTCCGTTTGTTCCCTCAGGCGAACTCAAGGTCAGCATCTCTTTCCAATCCGCTGTGAGAGTACTTTGGAGAACGGAAGTATTTCCGACGCCTTCTAGACTGACCCCGACGGCGAGTTGGGAAGCCTGAGTTTCAAGATAGGTTCCGGCTAAAACTTTAATCGTCGCACCTGCGGTCGTTACGCTAGACGCAGCTTTGTACAGAGTCTTCCAAGGTGTGGCGCTATTCTGCGCTTGAGCTGCGGTCCGAGAATCATCACCAGTCGGGCTGATATAATACGTCAAGCCCGATCCACCCGGCACAGGCGTAGCTGTCGGTCCAGGGGTAGCGGTCGGAGCCGGTGTATTCGTTGGCGCAGGAGTACCTGTGGGTCTCATCGTTGGAGTTGGCGTGGGCGCGCTCGATGGGCGCGGAGTCGGAGTCGGATTTGAAATCCCAAGTCCCGTAGGGCTTGGACTTGGACCATCCTCGGCCGGCAAAGTCACACAAGACGAAGCTGTAAGTACTGCTAGAACGGCAACAGTATACGAAATTACCAAACGCTGTGTTTTAGCCATGAAACCTCGCCCGAGGATTCATTGTCTCAATTCGTGTAAACGTGCGGTAGTTGTGTCAAAACTGACAGGCAAACTGAGCGCCATTCTGCGGTTTTTCAGGAAAAAAGCACCGCTAGAGGCTTAAAACTGAGTCCCTTACGGCCCCATCATTTGTGAATAAAACTGAATAATGAGCTCGCGCAAGGCATCGACGTGATCGAGTGGGAGCGTCTCTGCTTTATCAAAAACATCGTGATACGCGCGAATTCCTCCGCGAGTGTAGATAAAGAAAGCCGGTACACCGTTCTCCGTAAACCAGTAGTGATCCGAGTTTGCGGCTTTTCCGCGGGCTCCGATGTCGACAAAGTATTTACCCTTCGAGTTCGTATCTGTCAGCGATTGAAACTCATTCGGATATTCGGTCGCGTTCACAACCGTGAAGCCTTCCACGCCGGTGCCGACCATATCGAAATTCGTTAAAAAACGAATCTGATTGAGTGGAAAGAGTGGATTATTCACGTAGTATTTTGACCCGATCAGGCCCGCTTCTTCGCTTCCAAAGAACATGAAGACCAGGCTGTATTTCTGGGGGTGCGTCGCATAGTAACGAGCGAGACTGAGAAGAAACGAGGTACCGCTCGCATTATCGTTTGCGCCTGGAAAATACGTGTCTGTACCCATTCCACCCAAGTGATCATAGTGGGCGGAAAGCACAAAGTACTTCTCGGGCTCAACGGTTCCTCGAACGACACCGATAATATTCTGCGCTTTAAATTCGGGAACGAATTCATTTTGAATCTCAATGTCGTACTCTTTTGGAATCTCAGTAAAAAGCGCCTGATCCAAAATAATCGAAGTTTGAACAGGCTCCCGGCGTGAAACACTGAAAGTGAGCTTCTCTTCAAAGGATACGTTCAGAGAACGCGTCGGATCTTCAAACTCATCAGGTGCCGTCACGGATGGCGAGAGCGTCCCAGTGGCAACAAGACCCTTACTACCTGGAGAAAGAATATAATCCACACCAGGAATCAAAAGACGTCCGTTAATGATGACCTGCACTTCACCCGGAAAGGTATTCACTGGATGAGTGTACTCTTGAAAGTAATTGCCCTCTTGAAAAGAAGGAACACCCATTTTTTGAAGTTGATCGGCGATAAAGAGTGAAGCCTTCTTCATTCCGTCGTTCGTGTATCCTCGCCCCCAATAAAACGGGCCCGTGAGTTTCTTCACCATCTTCTTCGTGTAGTCGAGAGACGAGAGTTCTTCGTCACGGACGAGTCTGCTCTGAGCGACGACGCTACTTGTACCCAAGCCTAACAGAGCAAAGGCACTCACCAAGACGACAACGAACTTCTTATTGTATTTCATTTTCCCACAACCTCTAAATATCGAGCGGAACTTACTTCGAACGGAGATCGGAGAGTTTAACGAGACTTAGAAAATCGACGCCCATTTTCTTGAACGCCTCTTCTCCACCCGCTTCACGATCCACGACCGTTAATACAGCAACGGGCGTATACCCTTCTCCCCGTAAACGCTCAATGGCTTTTACGCTCGACCCACCGGTTGTGACTACGTCTTCTAAAACAATGACTTGGGCACCTGGGCGCAGGTTCTCTTTACCTTCTACGTATTGACCGGTTCCGTGGCCTTTCGCCTCTTTCCTCACGATAAAAGCAGGCCAGCGCGTTCCCGAGCGATAGGCGGATAGCGAAACCGCAGTCGCGATGGGGTCCGCTCCGAGGGTCAGCCCCCCCACTCCTTCAATTTTTCGACCCGATTCCCGTCCGTATTTCTCTAAAACTTCGACCGCAAATCGCCCCAGTAAATCAGCGCCCTCAGGGTCCAGGGTTGTCGCTTTCATATCGATGTAGAATTTAGATTTTTGGCCGGATGCGAGAGTGAAATCGCCCTCGCGGTAGGATTTTTCGCGGATCACGCGAACGAGGTCATTCTTTAAGCTCATGCCCCTTAATTTAGACCGCCGTGTTCGTCGAAATCCACTCTTCAATTGAGGCCATGAACTTTTCTTTTTGGATGTCGTTCATGCCCTCGTGGCGAGACTCATTAAAGTCGACGGCATCTTTTTTAGCGCAATGAAAGTGATCAAAAAACTTCCGCGTCACGTCTGCATCCACCAATCGATCCTGACCCGGGATATAAAAACGAACCGGATAGGCATAATCCTCGGTACGCGACAGAGTGTCGCGAATTGCGCTCTGAATAGAGGAAAAGAGTCTAGGCGTCATGCGCGCGTGGTTCAGTCGATCGCTCGTGTAGTTTTCAACAACGTTTGGGTCACTGGAAATCGTTTCCGCGTCCACATCTGCCGGTAGCGATAAGGTACCGTAAGTCCAAGAAAGGAGCTTCGCGACTCCTAAGAGGGGGAGCGCAGGTCTTTTCACAAGTGCGAGCCAAGGCGACGAGATCGAAAAAGATTTTAAGGGCAAATCCGGATACAGAAATCCTAACCGAATCCCAACGTGGCCTCCCATGGAATGCGCGAAAAGATGAAGTTCCGAGTCCGGAAACTGAGCGTGCACTCGCTTTACAACCAGAGCTAAATCATCCACGTAACGATCGAAGCGATCGGCATCTCCTCGTTGGCCGTCGGATCTTCCATGACCAATTTGATCATAAGCATAGACAGCATCAACGACACGCTCGAGATAATGCGGAAAGTGAAGATACCGGCCCGCGTGTTCACCAAAACCATGACAAACAATCAGGATTCGTTTCGGTACTGCGACGTCTTTTTTCCGATGAATATACGCAAAAAGCTTCTGATTCCCCGAAGTACTCGGAAAAGACTCCGCTTCCGTTACCCAATTCGAAGGGAGAGGCGGAAATCCTATAGGCTGCCGAATCCCAAAAGGATGCGACGAGGGTGAAAAGGAAGTACCCGGTGATGCCATCTGAGAAAAACTCAGCTCGCCTGGCGTGAGTGATTCACGATGCGTTCAATGGTAGCGCGCGACTCGGCCGAGAGATTTTCGAAGCGAAAACTGAATCCACGGCGGTCATCCATAATCCGAACTGCGACCCCTTCAGCAACAAAAGGCTGAAAGGTCGGGCGACTGACATCGGTCGGCGATACGTTCAGTTTTAAGCGTGCGCCCGATTTTTCAGGAAGGTACTCAGTCATGACTTGCATCCCACCGATCGAAATATCGCGGCACATTCCGACGATGAGTTTCCCGCCTTCTGCGATCATGACTTTCGCGATCAATGGGCGGCGCTCATGTTTACGCTTCTCGCTCGATCCCGCGCCCGGAGCTTGGGGCGTCTTTTTCGATTTGGGAATCGATGAACCGAAGATCGTGAGATTTCCAAGCTTCTCCCAATCGGCCATCCCATCTTTCCAGCCGAAAGTTTCGCCATCAGCGCGCTCAACCTGCAGCATCCCCTTCACTTCACTTTGAGAGAAAGGTCCGGTCTGCGCATCGTTTTGAAATAAAAACCATTCTTTGGGTTCTGCCACCTTTGGAGTCGGGGGCGGCATTTTTCCGGGTTTTGCTTTAGGAGTTCCAGGGGCTGCGGCCTGAAATTCGGGCACATCGCAGATGCGGGTCCAATCTGCTTTTCCTCCCTCTTTCCAGACGAACTGGATCCAAGAGAGTTCTCCGCTTTGGAGTTGTTGGTGAATTTCTGCTTCGGTAACAGGTCCGACCGTTTGGTCGCCGAAGGCAATGAACCATTCGGGTTTTGTGTTGGAGCTCATATTAAAAATTGTAACGATGCTGGCCCGCACGTCCAAGCATTATTGGCGCAAATGAGGTGTGAGATGGCACCACTGGTTCCTCTTTGAACCCGAGATTCCCTAACGGAATCCCCTATATTTGATCTGAGATCCGCGCCGGTTGGCCTAGGGGTTGCTCTCTAGGGGTACGTAACGTGGATCGAAACCCAAAAGTGCCCGCTCGTTGATCTGCCCCCGCAGAACAAAGCGAGGTTAATAAGCATTGCGTCAAATTCGATATAGGATCGAGTTAACGTCCTGCTCAGGAGTCGATAAAAGTTTATGCGATCTAAACTCATTCCAATTGGAGTCATCGTAGTGATGCTGGGGCTACTGCTCTTAGCCGGCACACTCATTGTGCCTACGTTACGTTAAGGGTTTTCTCGATTTACCGAATGAATTGAATTTTTTAATCCGTGCTCTGCGCTTCAGCACGGCACCTGGCTCGCAGCGTGGCATTGTAGCTCACACACCCCAGTTCCAGAGCAGATATCTGATTTTTTCACTCAGAACGCCTGTATCGATACAGGTCGCCCAAACTCACTCACTAAGGGAGCCAAGGCAAATAGACTTCCCATACCCATTCTCGAAGCTAAGAAACGTCCAAATTACTAGACACCGTGCTGTCGAAACTTTCGACAGTGTAAAACTCTCCGAACAGCCCGCCACGAATTCTCCAATAAACCGCATCCTCGCTAATCGTTGTAAATACATGATTTTATTGGATTATTATAAATTAGCTGCATAGTGTCAAATTGGCACCCCCCTTGCTCTACCTATCCCTGAGAGAGTTTTTTTAACGAGGGATATGAGTATGAAACGCCAATATTTAAATTTGGGCCTAGCAGCCGTTACCGCATTCAGCTTGAGTGGCTGCGGGAACCAGACTTTCGATGCTGTTCAACAGGCACAATCCACAGGTCCTGCAGGATCGGTCACCATCGCCCCTAAGGTCGATATCCTGATCGCAGTAGACGACACGGGCTCCACCTGCGGACAAATCCAAGCTAACCTTCAAACGGCACTCAGCTACTTCTTATCGAACGTCCAGTCTCAAGGCTGGGACATTCGGATCGCAGCGATGCCGCTTACGAACCCAAACTTCACACTCACAAAGATCGCAGCATCCTCCCAAGACTATAACTGGAACGCATTCGGCGGCTGGACCCCTCCTTACCCAGGAGCTCCGATCGGCTCGACCATTCCAGCTTCCATGTTCCAAAAGCCATCCCAGCTCTCCGTTTCCTTTTCTTGTAACGGCAATGCTGGAAACGGTGGCGTAGAAAACGGAATCACGAACATCAACCGCATCGTCAACTCAGCTGCTGTGAAAAACATCATGGCTCGCCCAGACGCTCTCTTCGTCACTGCAGTCTTCACAAACGGCGAAGACACCTCTGACGGAGTGACGATTGATGGATTCGGAATGAGCCATCCAAATCTTCCAAGCGGCCCAAGCGAAACCCTTCGTTTCAACCACGAAGCATTCAAAGATCCATCGCTTGCAAGCACGATCAAATTCGTATCCGTCTCTGCAAAGAGCGCAACTGCATGCCTCGGCGGATCCGCAACCGTGTCTCGCCGATATCCTAACTTCGCATCCCGCGTGGGTGGTGGTTTTGTGAACGCTACGAGCCTCACTCCAGGCAGCTACGACATCTGCCCAGGTGCATTCACTTCAGTTCTTTCGGATATCGCATCGGACCTTTCGAAAGTGACCTTGGATTTCAAGAAGACTCACGCTTTCTTGAACTTCCCTCCACGAAGATCTTCGATCAAAATCTACAAGACCTTCGCCGACGGTCATCGTGAACTCCTCCCAGAGAACATGATGAACGGCTGGGAGTACCTCGGTTACCAAACGAATCTTCCAGAGATCACCTACCCAATCGATATGCAGTTCAACAGCGGGTATGCATTCCGACTCCACGGAACTGCGGCTCTTGTCGGGAACATGGAACGCCTTGAGATCCAAGCGACCGACGACCGCATTAACTAAAAGTCCAAAGAGTCAGTCACTGTCCTGAGTTCAAATGAGTTCGGTCTAAGAGCAGATGCTCAAAGATCACAAGACCAGTGTACCTAAATGTCTGCAACGAGAGAGGTCAGAAAAAGCCATGTTATCCTTCCGCGGAATCCTAAAATTAAGCCTGATCGGAGCCGCTCTTTACGCGGGCGCTGATCACTTAGGATTCCTGGTTCAGGATAGCGACCCTGTGGCGCGTGTTTTCGGCACTTCGATCGATCGCCGAATGAAACTCCTCCCCGAAAGCGCACGAATCAAAGAGGATAAACTTCCTTGGAGCGATTCACCTTGGCTCGCATCCCGTCTAGGCATCAATCGCGCTTGGCGCCCTGAACTTCGCGACGCGCTCGATCGCGCACCTTCGAACGTTTCGGCAGACCCGTCCTTCGAGTCCGCGCCGCCACAACCGAAAGTTTCACTCCCGACTTTAAGAGAACTTCGCGAACTTTCGCCTGAAGCTCGCGCTCTCCGAATCGCTGACCTTCCGGCATCCGCGAAGTTCGATCTTGCGCGGATGAATTTCAGCTACCCTGTTTATCGCGCAGAAACCGCTCGACTTTATAAAGCTCAAGGAAACTCCCACCTCCTATCAGGGTGGGCGCTCGCGGCGACGAAACTTCGTGAGCCGCAGGCGAAAAATTTCACGGTCCATGTCACGCCTGACTTCCAATTCGATGTGCCGTTTTACTCAAGCGATGTGAAATCTCTCATGGCTTGGTACCTCACCACTCGCAGCGAAAAGCAGATCGAGCGTAAAGTTTTGGGGCGGATGAAGGATGAAAAATCCCCTCAGCTCCTAGACCCAGCCTCTTTTCACGTCGCACTCGCGAACATGATTGGGAAGAAGGGCGAGCCGGTGATTCTTGAATTCGGCGATTCTGTATTCAGCTCTGAATCACGCCCGGTTGTCGCGTATGATTCCGACATTCGAATTGAATCCACTGGTCATTACCGAGTCTCCACCACAGTGGAGTACACGAAACTTCGCCTTCCTCAGGAAAATCCGTATGGGATTCAAAACTGGGAAACCGATGTGGCAGTTTTTGATTATCGCTTAGAAGTCGACTCGAGCGGTAAAATCGTCCGCGGCTCCTGGATCGGTGATCACTCGCCACTCGCTCTTTGGAATGCGAAGATCCCAAAACTGGATTCTGGATTTGAGCTCTTAGAGGAGATCTATCAACCGACTCCTTGAAACGTAAGATATTAAAACTTGTGCACGAAGATCGCTCCCCTCTCTCTACTCTCCCCCTCTCTTCTTCTTCGTGTGTAAAGAGAAAGCCTGGCAGACACTCCTTGGTCCGCCAGGCTTTCTTTTTTAAGTGACCGAAGAAGGAATTCCTCCGTCGTTCACTTTGTCAGAGACCGAGTGCCTCTAGTCGAGGGTCACGCGATCTAAACTATCCCAGGTCTTCTGAAGTCGCTTCACTTTCGAATTCGTGATGGAGTCTTGTTTAATACTCATTTTTCCTCCGCCTGGCAGAGCGCTAAACGCGGAGAGCGAGGCAGCGGAGAGTGACGCTGGAGCTGCGGCCGATGCCAATCGTGCGATCGAACCGGACGCGGCCTTATTATCGTAGAGAGCAAAAACCCCGACACCTTGAGTACTACCCATATAGAACCCTGCAGTGGCCTGAATGTTTCCGCTCGCGAATGGAACAAAGATGTTGATCGGAAGATTGAGCGAATCTTCCTTTAAGATCCCAATCGCGACGCCGACCATGATTTGACCCGCCGAACTGACGGCGACGTAAACCCGAGAGTTCGAGTTGAACGCAGGAATCCCGATCGAACTTAAACCGGCCGGTAAAATGATCGGAATCGCGGTGCCATTTGGGAGAACGGATCCATCGACCACAGGAAACCGTAAAGCTTGAGAGACGTTCAGCTTTACGCCGATACTTTTTCCAGAAACCGCGATCTGTCCGTACTCACGCGAGGGATTTTTTGGATCGATGAGTGGAAAAACCATAGGTGGAAGCGAAAGTGGGCCGCTTGAGAGCGTCGCACTCATTTCCGCATAAAGTTCATTGTTCACTTCTGAAGTTTTGATCTGAATGCCGTCGAGAACTTTCGTACCCGCACCGCAGCCCATGGATGAAATAGAAACGACCGCCACGACTGTGGCGTAAGTAATGAAACGCATGCCCTGAATCCTCCTGAATGAATTCAATTAGCGATTTGATGTTGTTGATTGCCCTAGCCTGTTTCCGATCCATGAAATTGCTCCACATTGCCGATGCAGAGACGTGTTGCCTTCGAGTACTTCCCGCACTCGAAGCTCAAATCCTTGATCGCGTGAGCGGGCTCAGTCCTGAGACGACACGATCGACGATTTGAGTATTAAAGTTTTCGGCTCATCGCGTTAGTTCCTTCAATCCCTTAAGAAATGTCTATTTTTCTGCTGAATTGTGAAATTGATTGTAAATTTTTATTAACAATTTTTTTCAAGCGCAGATATACGCAATGCGTCTTATCTTCTAAGAATTACTTCAGCCCAGCGAAGTATAAAACAAAGCATGATAAGTCTCGGTCATTATTGCCTTTGATTTAATGTGTCAGTCACATTCATTGCGCGGCGAATATACTCATCGCATTCTAAAATCATT
>CAYOJT010000009.1:17940-22212 GCA_964404365.1 uncultured Bacteriovoracaceae bacterium | reverse complement strand
GACCCTCAGCGCGCGCGGAGTGGGTCGCTACAAAGATTCCCGCCAAGATCGAAACGAAGAAGTAAAATTTCACACGATAAGTTGCCATATTCCCTCACACCTTTGTTGAGCGATCACGCTCTGAAAACAAAACCGGCCGTTCGAAACATCCCTGGCCGTGGTGCCGCCGTGGGCGCGCACTATGGGGGGATTGTCCCGAACCTAAGCAGAAGTGTCAAATACTGCGTCAAACTTTAGAGAAAACGAGGCTAGCGTTCGTGCCGCCGAAGCCAAAACTATTGGAAATCGCTGTTTTTACAGCAGAATCTACCGCGCGATGGGGGGTGAAGTTAAGTCCCGTCGCCAAGCACTCGGGGTCGATATTGTCCAAATTGATGGTCGGCGGGATTTTTCCCTCTTTCAGAGCCATGATCGAAAATACAGCTTCAATCGCGCCCGCAGCGCCTAAGAGGTGACCCGTCATCGACTTTGTCGAGCTCACGAAACATTTTTTCGTATCCACGCGCTTCGAAATCGCACGAGCCTCTTCTGCATCGCCGGCCGGCGTTGAAGTCCCGTGGGAATTGACGTAGCCGATGTCGCTTCCATTTACGCCCGCATCCTTCAGCGCAATATCCATCGCCCGTCCGCCGCCTTCGCCTTCAACTGCAGGGGTCGTGATGTGATAAGCGTCCGCAGAAATTCCGTAGCCCTTCACTTCGCCATAGATTTTAGCGCCACGTTTTTTTGCGTGCTCGTATTCTTCCATGACGAGAACCGCAGCGCCTTCGCCCATGACGAAACCGTCACGGCCGGCATCGTAGGGACGCGAAGCCTTGGTCGGTTCATCGTTTCGAGTGGAAAGTGCCCGCATCGCTGCGAATCCACCAATACCGAGCTTACAAACGACAGCCTCAGCACCGCCCGCAAGCATCACATCGGCATCTCCCCGGCGAATTTGCCAGAGAGCCTCGCCGATGGAGTGGGTAGAAGACGTGCACGCAGTAGTGTTACAGAGATTCGGGCCCTTTAAGTCTAAAAGAATGGAAACCATTCCCGAAGCCAGGTTCGGAATCGACTGGGTGATGAAAAAAGGCGTGATCCGCTTATAACCCTTCTCGAGGAATGCATTGTGAACTTCTTCGATTTCGGGGAGTCCACCCATTCCGACTCCGATATTCGTCCCCAGACGAGTCGGATCGATTTTCGATCGAATGCTGTCTAATCCGGAATCGGTATAAGCTTCGATCGCAGCCGACATCGCGAAATGGGTGAAGCGTCCGACTTTTCGGGCGTCTTTTCCATTTGCAGCGACAGTGAGCGCAGCTTCCGGACCAGCCGATGGACGTGGATGAAGAGGAGTGGCGAGAGGTTTAGTGGCGTCGTAACCCTTCACTTCCGCGGCAATTTGGACTGAGCAGTCCGTAGGATCAAAAAGGGAAATCCGACCTACGCCAGATTTCCCTTCCAAAGCATTTTTCCAAGATTCGCCTGCGGTCAGTCCCAGTGGAGAAACAGCTCCAATACCGGTGATGACGACGCGACGAGCGTGGCTCATGAATTAAGCAGTAGCTTTCGTTTCGATGTACTTCACGACATCGCCGACGGTTTTCATTTTCTCAGCTTCTTCATCTGGAATATCGAGGTCGAACTCTTCTTCCATGGTCATGACAAGCTCAACGATATCGAGGCTGTCTGCGCCGAGGTCATCGATGAAGGATGCGGTTGGGGTAACTTTCCCAGCATCTACAGCAAGTTGGTCAACGATGATCGTGCGAACTCTATCTTGAACGGAAGCGCTCATTCTTTTTTCTCCTGCACACCTACGGTGCGACTTTCAAAAACTGCTGCGCACCTGAGGTGCGCCGACACACCTTGGGTGTGCCCAACAATTGTTCAGACGTACATTCCACCATTTACAGACAGAACCTGGCCCGTAATATAACGTGCACCCGGCGAAGCAAGAAATGCGACTGCTTCAGCCACGTCTTTCGGTTCCCCGAATGTTCCCATTGGAATGAGACGCAGAATTACTTCTTTTTGGGCCTCCGTCAAGGCTCCCGTCATGTCCGTCGTGATGTAACCTGGCGAAATTACATTACATCGGATGTTGCGGGTCGCCAATTCCTTCGCTACAGACTTCGTAAAACCGACTAGGCCAGCTTTGGCTGCCGCATAGGCGGTTTGCCCTGCATTTCCCATTTCGCCCACAACCGAGCCCACATTCAGGACTACGCCATCGCGTGCCTTCATCATGAGGCGTGTCGCAGCGCGCGTGCAGTAGATGGCTCCCTTGAGATCGATATCGAGGGTCTTCTCTAAATCCTCATCCTTGAGCCTCATGAGGAGGCCATCGATCGTGACCCCGGCGTTATTCACTAATACCGCGATCGCGCCGTGCTTCGCGGTCAGAGCCTCCACGGCCGCATCGATCGAAGCGGAGTTCGAAACATCGAAAGGGCACAACTCTCCCGAGCCACCCGCATCTTCGATCTTTTTCAGGACATCCTTTGCCTTGTCGGCATTCGATGCATAATTGATGGCAATGTGAAATCCATCCTTCGCGAGTCGCATCGCGATTTCAGCGCCCAAACCTCGAGAAGCTCCAGTCACTAGTGCTAGTTTTTTAGACATCCGTTCAGTTCCTTTAAGCGATAAAAGTTTTAAGTGCGTCTAGGCCCGCGCGATCCGAGAGACCCGTGGTCGAAAATTCTTTTCCGCCATATGAGCCGACAATGCGCTTAGCGAGCCCCTGGAGAACTTTTCCAGGCCCGAATTCTACACCGCTCGTGTAGCCCGCTTCGATCATCGCGCCCACGCTCTGTTTCCAGCGTACCGAATGGTCAACTTGATCAACGAGGAGTTCATACACAACAGAAGCTTCTGTGGTTACGCGCGCCGTTCGATTCGGAACATACGGGCATGAGAGAACGGCTGCCGGCTTAGCAGCTTTAAAAAGTGCCGCCATTTTATCGCGAGCGGGTTTCATGAGCGCGCAGTGGAATGGGGCAGATACAGCAAGCGGGATCGCTTTTCCGCTAAATTCCTGGCCCGCTTTCAATAGGGCGACTGCTTCGGTGACTGCATCACTCGATCCCGCGATGACAGTCTGTCCGGGAGCATTGAAGTTCGCAGGAGCGAGAACGCAGTCGACAGTGAACTTATCCTGATTTTCTCCGCCTCGCTTTGCCTTTGCGATTTCGACGGCCCGCGAACAAAGTTTTTCGATGACGTCATCTTCAATTCCCATGAGGGCAGCCATTCCCCCTTGGCCTGCTGGAACGGCGATTTGCATCGCACGACCCCGTTCACGAACCCAAGCAGCTGCACTCGAAAGAGGGAGAGCGCCCGCTGCAACCAGAGCAGAATATTCACCCAAACTATGGCCGGCGACGAGACTTGGATTAAAGCCGAGCTCTGAATTCGCTACGCGAAATGCGGCCACCGATACAGCCAATAGTGCAGGCTGAGTGTTTTCGGTCAGCACGAGATCGCTTTCTGGTCCTTCGAAACAAAGTTTCTTTAAGTTGATTTTCGAAGCATCAGAGGCTTCTTCCAGTGTGAGAGACGCGATTTTAAAATTTTCGCAGAGGTCTTTTCCCATCCCGACGTGTTGAGAGCCTTGACCCGGAAAGAATGCGACGATTTTTTTAGACATGATCGATCACTCCTCTAATATTTCAAAACAGTGGCGCCAAAAGTAACGCCTGCGCCGAAGACATTCAGTAAAAGGGTTTGTCCGCGTTTGATTTGACCCATTTCAATCGCTTCGTGAAGCGCTGTGGGTACTGTAGCGGCTGAAGTATTCCCGCGCGATTCGATATTCATCGCAAACCTTTCGATCGGAACGCCCATGCGGCGAGAGACAGCCTCGAGAATTCGAAGGTTAGCCTGGTGGGGGACGACGACGTCGATCGTACCCAGCGAAACCCCAGCCTCCTGCAACGTTTCAGCCGCGAAACTCGCCATGCGTTTTACAGAAGACTTAAAAATCTCAGAGCCCTTCATTTGCATACGACTTTCAGAGTAAGTCACTTCAGGCTGAGTCGTTGAAAAGTTAGGATAGAGGGGAGTAACCGATCCCCCTTTGGGAATTTCGAAAAAATCCCATTCATTTCCATCGGCGCCCATCCGAGAAAAAAAGAGATTTTTCTCATCGTGCTCGACGCACGCGACGCCCGCGCCATCTCCGAAGAGGATGCAAGATTTTCGATCCGTAAAATCGCTCGCCGACGTGAGGGTTTCGCTCCCGACGACCAGGATCCGTTTCGCCTGCTGAGAACCCAACATTCC
>CAYOJT010000009.1:0-17930 GCA_964404365.1 uncultured Bacteriovoracaceae bacterium | reverse complement strand
CCGCAAGCGCGAGCGCGTGCTGAAAACCACTGCAAGCTGCATTCACATCAATGGCAAACGCGCGCGCAAGGCCCAATTCTTTCTGCAAAAGTGATGCACTCGATGGAAGGGGAGCTGCGGGAGTGCAGGTCGCGAATAGAATTCCATCTACACTCTCGGCACTCCAACCCGCGCGATCGAGGGCCATTCGTGAAGCGTCGCGAGCCAAGGTCACAACCGTTTCACCGGGTCCAACGAAATGACGGGTTTTGATTCCGGTACGATCTAAAATCCATTCTGGCGAAAAATCTTCGGGGATATCTCCGGGCATCTTTTCAAGAAGCGCGCAAAGTTCGTGATTATCCACGACGCGTTTCGGGAAGGCGATTCCGGTGGAGGCGATTCGAAGGCTCACGCATTCACTCCTGCAGGAGCGATCGGTCGGGAGTTTTGGGCAGCTTGGTCGAGGCTTTCAATCATTTTTGCATTTAAGGCTTCTTCGGCCCGAATGAGTGCGGATCGAATCGCACGTTTATCGCTTCGTCCGTGAGAGATGAAGGCGTAACCATTCACACCCAGAAGGGGTGCTGCGCCGGTTTCACGATAATCGATTCGGCGCTTTAGATTTCGAAACGCGTTGGATGCGAGAATGAACCCAAAGAGATTGAAGGGGTTTCGTTTCGCTTCCTGTTTTAGGAGCTGAACGATCGTCATCGCGAGGGCTTCAGAATTTTTGAGGATGAGATTTCCCACAAATCCATCCATGACGATGACATCAACATCGCCCCGAAAAACTTCTTTCCCTTCGGCAAAACCAACGAAGTCACCGATCGCGTTTGGACCAGAAAAGCGAGAGTCGCCCTCGAGCAGTTCGAGCGTAGTACGTAGAATTTCGGTTCCCTTCGTCCGTTCTTCACCGTTCGAAAGCAGTCCCACTTTAGGTCGCTTTAAACCATCTCCGAGCGCCGCTGCGTAGAGCGCGCCCATAACAGCGAAGTCTCTCAAATGCTCGGGTTTGCAATCGACGTTTGCGCCTACGTCGAGACAAACAACGCCTCGACCGTTCACGGTTGGAAGTTTTGCGGCGATTCCCGGGCGTTCGAAACCCTTGATCCGTCCCATCGCGAAGAGAGCGGAAGCCATCATCGCACCGCTGTGACCTGCACTAATGAATGCGTCCGGAGTTCCTTTGCCCTGCTTGTAAGCGTCGAAGCTTTCGGCTGCGATTTTATTTCCGACGTTGATCGGTGCGTTCGGTTTTGAGCGAATCGACTTCACCTTGTCCGTCATCTCGATCACTTCGTTCGCGTGGATGAGAGAAAGCTTCGGTCCTAATTGTTTAGAAATCTTATGGGCATGGACGACCGCCTCGTCGCCGATGAGCACAAGCTCTCGCTTCAGTTCGGGGAGAGCGAGTAGGGCTCCATCCAAAATCGCTTTGGGGGCTTGGTCGCCACCCATGACATCGAGGATCAATCTAGACATGTGTTTAATGAGGCAGCCTGTTCGCTACCCGCGTGTAAGAAGTTCTAGCCTCGATAGGGATCGAATTCAAAGAATAAGAGCTGTGAATGAATGCGGTGCGCGAAAAAAAAGGCCCGGCTTCCAGAGGAAGTCGGGCCCCTAATCTTTTTACTTACGAATTACTTCTTCGCGCCGTTGATGACGAGAGCGTAAGTCGCATCCACTTCGCTGGTTGCGAGGTTGGTGTCGGTGTTGATGTCATCGCCGATGACTTCAACTTTCCAGTGGCCTGGAGCCGGCATAGCAAGGATGACGTTCTCAACGGTGTTGAGAACATCGTGTTGGCCGCCTGCGACCGAGTAATTACCATCGAGAAGTCCGTTGTTACCCCAGTAGATCGTTCCATCGGGAGCAGTGACTTTCAGGTCGATGTTGTTGATGCGGTGAACAGCTGCGTTGAGAGTAGCTGCTGGATCGCGATACGAGATCGTGACTTTCAGCTCAGTCTCATTTTCCGCAACGTCGAACTCGTACTTGTTAGTAGCGAGGTTTTTCAGCGCATCTGTTTCGTTCACGATGATCATCTTGTTACGGCGATCATACATGTCTTGAACGGATGGGAAGCCCCAGCCAACGTGAGTACGGGTTAAGTCGTGATCGCGGCCTTGGAAAGCCCACTGGCGAGCAGTGTTGATCAAGAGCGCTTTCGTCGTCATTGCGTGCGGACGATTTTGGAATCGGGAAGCACCTGGGATCAGGTAGTTTCCGAAGATACCGTTCGTCCACATTTGAATGCTGAGACCCATGTATCCAGCAACGATAGGAGTTGCACCGGAAGTACCACCGAAAGACTCAGTGTATCCGCCGCCTTCTTCAGTCGTCAGGATGTTATTCCAGTGAGCGCTGAGGTCAGGCTTGATGCGTCCGTCGGATGCTGGTCCGATGGATCCGCCACCGCGCCAGTATTGTTTCGTCGGATCAACTTCATGATCATCACGTTGAACGCCACCGATGGAGATGATGTTCTTCGCCCAAGCTTGTGGACGAGAATCTTGGTCTCCGGAGTTACTTTGAGACTGAGTGATCGGAAGGTCGAGATCGAAAATGAGTTTATCCATCTCAGCCGAACGAGCAGTGTACTCGGTCGTACGGTCGTAACCCCACGAAGCGGTTTGGAACATGACTTCGTTGTCTTTCATCAAGCGCTGAACGAGTTCATAGCGGCTTCCAACGCCGGTTTTGGTTGGGTCGTTTTCGTACACGAAATTGTAGTTCGTGTAGAAGCCCTGGCCGTCTGGAAGAAGACCACGAGCTTTTTTGTTTCCGGTACCATCTCCGAACACTTGGCCGAAGGTGCAGGTTCCGTGGGAGTCAGACGTTGCATCGCTGATTGCCATCGGAGCTTTACGAGTCGATTTGTTCGAGAAGTCAGGGTGGGTTGCGTCCACGCCTTCCATGATGTGACCGTTGATTCCGTGACCGGTGTAACCAGGAACCATAGGCTCCAGGTAGTCTGCGCCACCTTGAATGCGAGCGTCCCACATGTCGACGCCAGCGCCTGTGGATTTTTCGATCCACTGAGCATTGTCGGACTGTGCGACTTTTTGGAATTGTTCAGCGGTGAGAAGTGCCTCGATGAGGAGGTTTCCTTCGCCTTTTGCAGCGATCGTTCCGCCTGCGTTTTCAACGTCTTTGATCAAAGCGTCTTTAGCAGCCATGTCGCTCACGACGATGGTGTAACGACCGCCGGTGATCGCGTCTTGGCTAGGAGCGATTTTGTAAGCAGGGTGGAATGGACCAACCCAACGAACGTAGCTCAGGCCTTTTACTTCTTTGAATTTCTCTGGCGACATCTTCACAACGAAAGACTGTCCAGGAATGAAGCTGAGGAGTTTAACTCCGCGAGCTTCGAGATCAGAGCGGTAGCCTTCCAAAACTTGAGTTTGGAATTGGACTAAGAAGAGATTGCTTTCTTTCTTAGCTCTGAAGGCAGCTGGAATCGAAACTGCATCAGAGAAATTTGCCTTCAACGGATCAAATTTGAATCCGCGAAGAGCGATCACGCCATCAACAGGTTTCGGCGCACTCCAGTCACCGTTCTTAAGTTGAACCGAGTAGGTGTTTGAATCTTGGTTCAATCGAAATGTTTTCTGAATACTTGCTTCCGCGCTGGTCCCCACCAACACGATCGCCAATCCGTAAATTGCACTCTTGTTCATTTTGTTTACCTTCTGCCCTTTTAAGGCGTTTGAAACAGCTTGGTGGGTATGTAGCAGAGGAAGGGGGTATGCAAAATACCGCCCCCAAAATAAATGTTCCTCTAAGGGAACATTAGCTTGACGCATCGAGTTATGAACTTGAGTCTTCCTGTTTAGATTTCGGATCGATTTGGGGTAATATTCTATAGAGAAGGCTGTGCGGCGAAGGGTTGAGGATTTAGGTCCTTTGAACCGCGCGCGCATCAGAAACAAATGAACATCAGACACAAGGATGTGTGGCAAATGCGATTCGAATCAGGGATGAGAAAAACTCTATGGGCACTCTTGAGTGCTTTTCTGCTTTCGTTCCCAGCACATGCTGCTGATCCAGCTTCTTCATCGAAATCAAAAACTTTAAAAAATTCAAACTCTGCCCGAGTCTTGCGCGGATCGAAAAAAACGACCACGCCTCCCGCAGTAGAAGGCTGTACTTATCCGGCATCACAAGCTTCGAACGCTTCTGCGACCGCCGTGCTCGATGACGGAAGTTGTAATTTCGACGCTTATATCCTTTCTCGGCCGGAGGGCGTGCTATGAAAAAGAATTTGAATTCGGGATTCCTAATCCCGTTTCTTTTAGTTTTTTTCGGTGGCGCTGAGTCAGTTCAGGCGAATCTATGCGCAGTAGTTGGCGGAGAATGTACAGAAATTTATACAAGTCCCACTGGGGATCGGATCGTGCTGAATAATTGCCCCCACGACAACGCAACCCCTGGCCAACCTGGAGTGGGATGTTCATGGGATCTTTGTTACCCCACTCGCAATTCAGGGCCATTGCCTGCGCCTTCTAATTCTGTTGCTTAATGCTCAGGCGCTAGCGCATCTGCTCTTGGGTTTCAGACTGGGTATTACGCTGCGGTTTATCAGGACTATAACTCAGATAGTACTATGGACATGGATTACCGCCTCATCTTGCCAACACCTACTCCAGGTGGTGGAGGAGGTCCGTTGAATGTCTCTTTCGTCTTTACGCCGAACACCTATGATTTCGGAACGGTTCAGGTCGGCACTATTTCTTCGCCACTTTCGGTGAACATTAAAAACACCGGAACGAGTTCCGTCGGTGGCTGTACAGTTGGAATCGCGAATACAGCAGACTTCATTCTCATGAATGCTGCCGGATGCACGAATTTTACAGGCGGAGGTTCCTGCAATGTGACCCTGAAAGCGAAACCGACCGCGAGCGCTCTAGCGAGCACGACGATGACCGTGAGCTGCGGAATGCCGGTTGCGGGTCGCGGAAAAGCGACCTGGAATGACGTGTTGGTTGGGTTTCTGCAGAACATGAGCGATGCCGTAATTCCAGATGTCTACGCTTGTTATCCAATCGGTGGAGGTTGTGACGGACAGCCGGGAATGGCGCCTTGTTGTTGTAACTCATGGGCCGGAATGGGCTTCGCGAGTCAGCAAGCCTGTATGTGTATCTCTGCAGTTCCACCGCCTTCTTGTATGGCGGGAGGTGGCGGCGGACCGCTCGGTGGTTACGGTGCAACCAGCGGCGCATACGTAGCGACGGGAACAGGCGGTCCGACTCCGACCCCTACGACGGGTGCGGTTTCATCTCCGACACCAACTCCGACCACTTCTGCGCCACCACCGCCGGTTACGCCAACTCCAACTGCGACGCCAACGGAAACACCAACGCCTACACAAACTCCGACTCCGACGCCACTCGGAGGCGGCGGTGGAGGCGGGGGCGCTGGATGCCCGGCTGGATGTTTCGATGATTCGGGCACTTGTGTGCAGTACGGCGGATGCTTGGATCCGACAGCGATAAATTATATCGGGAACCCAGCATTTGGGCTCAGTGCGGCCCAATTAGCGGCGAAGCGAAAGTACAAAAATCTCGATCCGAGTTCGCCCGACGCGTTTCAGTGTTACAAAGCAGGATCTACTGCGGACAAGACGGCGATCATTCCTGTCGAAGGTTGTACCTACAAAGGCGCAGTAAATTATGTGCCAGGTGCTACAAAGGAACCGCCGAAAAATAGCCCGAATCGATGTGTATTACCGAAAATCAAATATAAAGTACTGCCTTGTCTTGGGGCGGGTGGTGCCGGAGCAGGCGGCCTACCGGACGGTACGATCTGTGTCGTCGGCGGCGGATATCCCGGGCTTCCAAACTGCAACGCCTGTGAAAACGGCCCGAGCGCTTATACGCCGGCGGTTATGTGTCCTGTGCATAAGCTGATTACGATGTGCGGTCCGAACCCGACCACAGGAGTGATGTGTATGATGAATGCTCCGCTGGGTTGTTCGCCGTGCGCAGATCTCTGATCGCGGCGAAATCAGACTTTAAAATCTTTTAGGATCGAGAACGGGTTTCGCGATTTTATTTTCGCGCACGCGCATCGACCTACATTGAGGTCTGCGCCGCAGTTAGAACAGATTCCCTTGCAGGTCTCTTTACAGAGAGGTTGGAAGGGGATGCGAAGATGAATCTGCTCTGAGAGTACATCTGGTAGTTCTAAGAAATCTTCAGGGATGTATCCGATCTCGAGATCGGAATTCGCCTCAGTCCCCGAAACCTGGTGATAATCATGAGCGTGGCGAGCGAATCCTTTTTTCGTTCCCCGAGGTGTTTCCTTATTGTCGAGATAGGCGACTCCAGCCATCTCTTTGTCTTTTGTGTAAAGCGCGGTGAAGTGATCTTGAATCGGGAAATCGAAAGGTGCTGCGCATCGCGAACAAAGCAGTCTCACTTTGGTGTCGATGTCACCTGAAACAATGATCGTCTCGTCCACTTTTCTGAGGTTGAAATGGATCTGTGCGGAACGTTCGAATTCTTTTTTCGGGCGACCCAGGAGTGATGGCGTTTCTTCTTTCTCATCAGCGGCTTCGAGTATGGATTTCACCCACGCTTCGGTTTCAGTGAAATCGAGCTCGTGGTCGGATTCTGTAATTTCGTGGAGATAAACGCGCATAAAAATTTCGGGCTATTTTCGCTTCCCGTGCGAGAGCGGAGTACAGGATATATTTCCATCTCGGCTGATTTGCCATGAAACTTTTCGTTTTTTTAGGTCAGGCGATTCTTTCAGCCCCAAAGCGCTGAGTGGTATCTGATTCAAGTTTTTCAGGTGTTTTTTCAGAGAGGCGGCTTTGATTTTTCCCCCTGAATCCCGGATTTGGCGTTCGATCAGGTTAGCGTACGCTTGGGGGAGCAGGATTCCTCCTCCTGCGAGTCCTCCGCCTTCGATCCGCGAAGCACCGCGATCCATCTTGCATTGAATTCCGCCAAAAGAGTGCCAAGATTTTCCATCCGTGCAAGCGGCCGGTGCGGCGTCGCTGACGAATACCGTGTTCTTATGGTTTTTTAGCGTCCATCCGATGACGGAGTCGTCGACGTGAATTCCATCGATGATGAGTTCAATGTAAGTCTTTTCTCGGCCGAATGCGGCCCCTAATACGCCGGGTTCTCGGTGATGAACGCTCATGGCATTCCAGGCGTGTGTGACGCTTGAGAATCCGATTTGGAAAGCTTCTCTGGCTTCCTTTTTCGTACAGCGGGTATGACCGATGCTGAGTTTGATTTTTCGCTCTGCCGCCCAGACGCAGATCGTTTTCAGTTCATCGGGGCCGTGAACCTCAGGCGCAAGCGTAATGAGCTTCAGAGTTCCCTGCGAGGAGTTCCAGAGTTCGTTCAGCTCTTCGATGCGCGCTTTGCGAATCACGTCCAGGGGATGTGCGCCGGCGGCATTACGATTCAAGAAGGGTCCTTCGAGGTGGATGCCGAGCGGGATCGCGCCCGGAAATTTTCCGGTCCGAATCCAAGCCCCGATGCGGCTGGTAGCGTCAATTAACTCGTTTTTCGGGCCCGAGAGTGTCGTAGGACAGATTGCAGCGACACCCTGCTTCCAGAGTAAATCTGAAAGCTCGTTCATCCGTGAAGAGTCGGCTGCCATCAAATCGATTCCAAATGCGCCGTGAAAGTGTAAATCCACCGCGCCCATCGAAGTCGCAAGTTTCTGGAGCTTCGCAGTACGGTTTAATTCCTTGACGGTACTAACAGGGCGTGGCATTTCCCTAATTTAACACAGGCAAATCTCATGGCAAAAAAGACCGCACCAAAATCTAAAAAATCCGCAAAACCCGCCGCCAAATCGAAAGCAGCGAAGCCCGCAAAGGCGAAAGCTCCGGTCAAAAAAGCCGCGCCCGTCAAAGCTGACAAGAAAGCGGATGCAAAAAAAGTTTCTTCGAAAGCCGTAAAGCAAACGCCTCAAAAAGACGTAAAGCACTCTGCAGGCAGTAAAGCCGCAGCAGGAGCAGGAATGTCAAAAGCAGGCGCGGCTCTTAAAGTGGAAGCTAAAGATCTCAAGGGAAAGAAAGGCGCAGCGCCGCTTTCCGGTAAAGCGGTGAAACGCGCAGTTTCAGAAGCTTCGACCGAACGTCGTAAGGCTTACGACGTTGATGTTTGTCGCGAAGTCGCTTGTGAAGGTGTTTCGACCACAAGCGGTTACTGCCGACTCCATTACATTAAAAATTGGAAAAAAATTAAGCGTAAGGAACTCATCCTGAAAGAGAAGAAGCTCAATCAGTACATCGAGGAACTTGTCGCGAAATACCCAGACAAATACATCGAAGCGATTCAAGCCGATCTCGCCGATGAAAAAGCTTTCGCTAAAGTCATCTACGATCTCGAACTCGATGAAGGCATCGACGAGATTCCGTCTGAAGAAGAGTCTGATGATTCGATCATCGAGTCCGTGAAGCGCGACTTCGATGATACCGATACGGATTTTTAAATTAACGTCTTAATTTTGAGTCAGTTTGCGGCTTGGCTCGTTTGGGATGCGCGGCTCCTTCCCGCCTTTAGATCGCATTTTGCCTTAATCATTCCATTCACTATTTGAGTCGATTTCTTCATCGCGTCCCGAAGCGAAGTGTGTTGTTCGAGCGCATGGTGCTCGGAGCCCATTTGAAGTGCAGTCTCGAAACCTGATCGAATTCGCTCAGGAGCTTTTTCGAGCGTCATATCGACTGGGCACTGTTCTCCCGCCACTAATCCCATCGGGTTTGCGCAGAAGGAAGGATCCTGATCGATTTTTTGAGCGGACTGCTCTTTGAATTGTAATAGGCTATCGAGATCTTTTTCGCAGTTTGCGATGGAGAGCTTAACGGCTGCTAGGCACTTTGCGTGCGTTTCGATGAGCTGGGCCTTAAGCTGAGCCGAGACTTGGTCGCGCGGATCGTTATTCTCCATTTTACCTACAATTCCCGCGCAGTACTGCGAGTAATCGTCATGGGCAATAGGTTTTTGCTCGTTTGAATTCGCCAGTTTCGCCTGCAAGACTAAGTACCTGACCTGATACTTTTGTTTGCATTTCTCTTTTCCTAGAATTTTCGACTTACACTTCGACATTTCCTTCGAGAGCTTTATGAACTCTTTCTGCTCTGCGGGGGTGAGCGCGCTGATGTTCAGTGCTTTGACATCCTTTTTTTGGGCAATCGGAAGACGTGAATCCGTGCTACCGGCCTCCGCATTCAAGGCGAAGCCGATTAAAGTAGAAAAAACGACGAGTGAATTTTTCATGGTTTCCCCAAATCCCTAAATACGTACCGGTGGAGTCACTCTCTAAGAACCCCAGACAGGTGACTCAATGGACAGCATAAGGCGTCCATCTCCCGATAGCAATGCGTAGAATAGGACACGCTTCATTTTATGAGAGATGAGACCTATAAAAATCCCTAACCGATTGTTTTTGTTCGGTATAAATCTTTTCCGCCCGCCCTTCCTGAATGGTGAGCTTTCCGGTAGGTTGACCGAGATTTAACAGGGGGACCCATGAAACTTTTCGTAACCATTACGCTTCTTTCTTTGAGCGCAGTCTCTGCATTCGCTCACTCGAATGATGACCATCGCGTCGTCGTCCAATCCAATGATCCATCCGCGCTTCGTCTTGAGCTCGAAACATCGGGTCGAGGATTCGACGTTCTTGGTATCAATAAAATCAAAGGCGAAGTTGAATTGATCGCATCCGATGATCAAATCGATGAACTTCGGGCGCGCGGACTCAATCCGCAGATTCGCCCGGACATCAAGTTCAACTCTTCTTCTCTCGACGCGGGCTCATTCATGAACCGCGCGCTTGAATGAAAAATATCCACAGATGACCAAAATGGTCTCGCTGATGGACGAATTCAATCTTCCGAAAACCTACGAAGGGAACACCCTTTGGGCGATCAAGATTTCGAGCAATCCTGAAAAGAGCGAGAATAAACCTCGGATCTTAATTGCGGGCTGTCACCATGCTCGTGAAATTCAAACTCCAGAGGCAGCACTCGATACGGCACGTTGGGTTCTCGATAATTACGCGAGCGATCCAAAGGCGAAGAAATGGGTCGATTCGTACGAAATTTGGGTTCTCCCGATTGTGAACCCAGACGGATACGACGCTGTTTTTAATGGCGACACCTGGTGGCGCAAAAACCGCCGCTTGATCGAAGGATCAAGCGAGCGCGGAGTGGATCTGAACCGAAACTATCCATTCGATTACAAAAAATGCGGTGAATTCAGCTCCGATCCGGGCGCGGAAACCTACGCCGGTGAATTCGCTGGATCTGAATCCGAAGTAAAAGCCTACATGGCGCTCGCAAATCGCGAGAAATTCTGGATGGCGATTTCTTACCACTCCTACGGTGAAGAGGTGCTTTGGCCGTACGTTTGTAATCCAGGCGGTCTTGCTGAAAAGACTCTCTACGAGAACATTCGGAACAGCTACGAAGGCGCGATGGGATTCGGACATCGTCCTGCTTCTTCAAGCGGCGAAGATTTCGAATGGCTCTACAACACTCACGGAACGATCGCGTTCTTAACTGAGATTAGCCAAGAGTTTCAGCCGGATTATGATGCTTTCGTAAAACAAGAGCTCCCAGCCATTCGTAAGGGCTGGCAGAACATCATGGATCGCGTCGGCGGCCCTGCGCTCGCTGGAAAAATTACGGATTCCGCAACTGGACTTCCAATCTCGGCTCAGATCTCGATCGAAAACATCATCTTCCAGGAAGGTGAAGTTCGTTCGAGTGATCCGATTGATGGCAGCTATCACTGGATTTTAATGCCAGGCACTTACAAAGTGACCTTCCAATCTCCAGGGCATAACAAGTCTGTAAAATCGATCACCGTCGGCGCACAGGGTGCGACGACTCTCGATATCGCGATGTAATTTTTAAGTTGAGACGGCCTGCAACCCGATCGGTTGCAGGCCGCTTTTTTTTTTGTGCTGATGTGGTTACGCGGTGCTACCCGACTTCGAACGTGAGCGTAGGCCGAGTCGGACGCAGCCGCAGGACGTATCCGCTCGGGAGCACTAGATCCCAAAATACAATCTTCGTAGCACGCATGTAGGGCGCACCGGGTTCTGCACAGACGCTGTTTTTTACGTAATTCGTCGAGCCTGCGGCGATAGTCGCGCGTGTACTCCAGCTTGTAATTCCACAGTTATCATTTCCATGCGGGTAGGTTTTCGGAGGCGGGTAATTACTCGATCCAGAGAGAAAACCGCCCGATATCCGCATCTGATCAAAGCCGCCCTGATATTGAATCGAAAACGGAAGCGGTTGATCGAAGACCACAGTCACTCGAACAGTGCCGCCCGATGAGCTGCTGCCCGTGTGAACTGCATCGATGGTCCCGCCGATGATGATCGGGGTAGGTGTTGGACTCGGTCCGAGTGGGGTCGGTGTAGGCGTCGAGACGCTTCCGGGAGTCGGTGTAGGGAGTGCGGGCGTTGGTGTGATCGGAGGCGCTGTTGCACCTAAGCAGCAGCGTTGTTTATTCGCAGGACTCAAGTAGTTCCACTTTACTGCATTTGTGACCTGGTTCGGGCACATGCAAATAAGGCCAAATCCGGCTCCGAAGTCGGCCGAACAATCTGCCGGCATATTCGAATAGAACGTGTTGCATCCCCCAGGACCAGGTCCTCCACAACTCGTATGCCAGGGCCCTACGCCTAAACAGGTAACTCCGCCGCAGACGACGTGCTCTTGGAGGACTTGGACTTGTATCCAGTCCTGAGCGGTCGCGTCCCAATTCGGGCAAGCCGGGTTCGGTGTCGGAGTCGGCGTAGGGACGAGCGGTGTTGGAGTGGGAATTACAGGTGTGGGTGTGGGCGCAGTTCCACCATGCGTACAGGTGCCCACTGCACAATTCTGGGCTAAGTCGAACATCGCGCTACAGGACGAAATCTGACCTTGTCCTGCACAGGTTGAGCTCGTAATGACGAGCGTTTGATCTGCAGCCGTACACGGCGGCAGGATCGGATTACAGACGTAAACGCAGGTAATCGGATTCGCGACCGTCGCAACATCCGAGTTCGGATCGCATGACGGCGCCACTGTGGGAATGGGTGTTGACGTTGGAATCGGTGTTGAGGTTGGAGCAGGAATTACGGGACCGCCCCGCTTAGAATTTAAAACTTTCGAACTGTTTTTTGAAGTTTGTAGCTTGGAAGTGGCAGCAATAGCTTCGCTCGAAGGCTGAATTCCGAAACAGACGGATATGAAAAAAATAAGAGCGAACGCCCTCTGCGTGAACGTCAAACGCATGAACGATAAAAATTTCTGATTGCAGAAACCTTCTAAAATCTTTTTCAAATTAACCCCATGGGCGAAATTGTCCGCCCATCGAGTATTTTCTCACTTTGATTTGGTGTCAGGGAAGGTGTCAAAGTTGACACTCTTGGTTTCATTCATCTTCGTCAGAATCGCGGCCCCGCGACTTTGGACCCTTAATGAAAAGGTCTTCACTTTCGCGTTCAAGTTCTTCGTCGTCGAGGTTAGCCCCATTTTTAGCGAGCCACTCGTCTGCGGCGCTGTCGAGGTCGGGGTTTGCTTTATCGACCATGAGGTAAACCCATTTTCCGCCGAAATCGAATTTCGACCACTCGAACGGCACATCATCCATCGCGCCTAAAGTGCCTGCAGCAAGCTGCTCGAGCGCTTTAGGGTTTTTTGGGTCTAAGAAATTTTCGTAAAACCCGCCGATCGCATCGACCGCAAGCGAAAGCAGGTCTTCTGCAGTCGGAGAGGATGCTTTCGGGTCGAAATCCACCGAGCAGTAAACCGTGGTCGCTGCCAATTGGTTTTTGATTCCCAGGCTGACCGAGAGAACGATTTCGTCTGGATAGATCTTTCCGCTGACACTGAAAATGCCTTCGGCTTTCGTAAGTTTTTTTAAAGCGTTTAGTCCGTCCTCAAAGTTCGTCGTGTAAACGCCCGCGATCATTTTCGTGAAATCGAGGGGGAGGTCAGAGGATCGAGTTTTACGGTTTGAGCCTGTGGTTTTTTGTTTTCGATTTTCCATACGTGCCTGGGCTTAGGATTAGAGGACGCCTTGAGGTAAGTTTTCGAGTTTAGGGAGTTCGTCGAGCTTTACATCGAGGTTTAAGGTTTTCCCACCCCGTTTTACCTTGAGAACGACGGTATCGGTCGGTTTTTTACGGTAAAGTTCGCGTTCGACGGCCGTATTGTCTCCGGATTCAGTTCCTTCGACAGCGACGATGATATCGCCCTGTCTGAGTCCGCTTCGGTCGCCCGGACCGCGATTCACGAGGTTTACGACGAATACGCCTTTATCCGAAGGCAGGTCGTAGTAGGCCTGAAGCTGCGGAGTCACAGTTTGGCCCAAGATTCCAAGCCACGGCCGAGGCACTCGGCCGTAGCGTTTCAGGTCTTCAAGCGAACTTTTCGCTTCGTTCACAGGAATCGAAAAGCCCAAACCCGCGCTCTGCCCCGTGCGTGAAAAGATCGAGGTGTTGATACCGATGACTTCTCCTTTGAAATTGAAGAGAGGACCACCCGAGTTTCCGGGGTTAATTGAAGCGTCCGTCTGTAAGAAATTATCGAGTGGGCCCAGGCCGATGGTTCGGTTCTTCGCCGAAATGATTCCAGTCGTAACTGTGTGTTGAAGACCAAATGGATTTCCAACCGCAAAAACTGGCTCAGCGATGCGCACCTTATCGGACTCGCCGAGTGTAACGGGTTTTAAATCTGCCGGAACACTCCCGTCTTTTTGACGAATTCTGAGGAGAGCGAGATCAAGTTTTGGATCTTTTCCGATGATTCGAGCCTTGTAGGATTTTTTATCGAGTAGATTCACGATCACTTCATCCGCGCCCTCGACGACGTGATTATTCGTGATCACATATCCATCCTTCGAAATGATGAAGCCTGAACCAAGCGATGTTTGGGGTTGTTCCTTCGGTACGCCCCAGAAGCGAAAGAAGTCGTCCATGCCGTGAATGTTGGGGGACATTCTCTGGATGGTGATCGAGCTGATGTTGACGACCCCTGGGAGAACTTTTTCGACGAGGTCCGGAAGTTCGGTTGATAAGATCGCGTTTGCGCCGGCATTGAGGGGGGCGAAAATCGCGAAAATTCCGGTCAAGGATGCCACTGAGGCGAGAAGAGCGGTCAGGAAAAATTTCAGTCTGGTTTTACGCATATACCTCCATTTTTAACGGCTACGCGGTGCAGGAGACAAATGAATTCATTTTCATGCATTTGCTCCGAAATTACAGTGCAAAAGACAGCCGATTTTTGGTTACATGAGGACCTCAATTAAAGCATTTTTAATGCCCCGCGCCGGACAGCGTCTCGCTGGTCCCAAGGAATGAAGGAGAACCCATGAAAGAAGTCGTCATTGTTGGATATGCACGGACCCCACAGGGAGCTTTTCAAGGAACGCTTGCAGCGCTGACCGCTCCGAAGCTCGGTGCGATCGCGATCAAAAAGGCACTCGAGCGCGCGGGTGTGAAAGGCGACCAGGTTCAAGAAGTTTTCATGGGAAATGTTCTCCAAGCGGGAATCGGACAAGCTCCAGCTCGTCAGGCGCTCATCGCTGCAGGTCTTCCGACCTCAGTCCCTGCAACGACCATCAATAAAGTTTGTGGCTCAGGAATGAAGTCGATCATGCTGGGCGCTCAGTCCATCATGACGGGCGATAATGAGATCGTCGTTGCGGGCGGTATGGAATCCATGTCGAACGCTCCTTATTACCTTCCGAACGCTCGCGGCGGACTTCGCATGGGGAATGCTCCCTTCATTGATGGAATGATTCACGACGGTCTTTGGGATCCATACAATAATCAGCACATGGGAAACTGTGGTGAGCTCTGCGCGAAAGAAAAAGGATTCACGCGTGAAATGCAGGATCAATTCGCGGTCCAATCTTTCCAGCGCGCAAACGCTGCCTGGAAGGCAGGTTTCTTCAAAGACGAAATCGCTCCGGTCGAAATCGAAGGAAAAAAAGGGGAGAAGACTCTGATCGATACCGACGAAGGTCCTGCAAAAGTAAATTACGATAAGATCCCGCAACTGAAGCCGGCGTTCGCAAAAGACGGAACGGTGACTGCGGCGAACGCATCGACCTTGAATGACGGTGCGGCTGCTGTGGTTCTCATGTCGTCCGATCGAGCTAAAGCGATGGGCATTAAGCCGCTTGCTCGTATTGTGTCTTATGCGGGATTTGCACAGGATCCGGTTTGGTTCACGACTGCTCCAGCAGAAGGCATGCGTCGCGCTTTGAAAAAAGCAAACTGGCAGGTCTCTGATGTGGATCTCTTCGAAGTGAACGAGGCGTTCGCGGTTGTCGCGATGGCTGCCGGAAAGGATCTTGCGATCCCATCCGAAAAATTGAACGTCTGGGGGGGCGCAATCAGCTTGGGTCACCCCATCGGCGCATCGGGCGCGCGCATCGTGGTCACGATGATGAATGCTCTGAAACAAACCGGTAAGAAAAAAGGACTCGCTGGAATTTGTATCGGTGGCGGCGAAGCGACTGCAGTCGCCATCGAAATACTCTAACTTTGAAGGAAAAGATTTCATGTCGAATTTGAAATGGGACTGGAAGGTAGTTTCGGGACCCGATGAGGCAGTGAAGGATATCCCAGACGGTGCGACGATCGCGATGGGCGGATTCGGACTCTGCGGGATTCCAGAAAATTCGATCGCGGCACTTCGGAGAAAAGGGGTGAAGGGTTTGACCTTTTTTTCGAATAACGCTGGGGTGGATGGATTTGGAATCGGACTTCTCCTTGAGACTAAGCAGGTGAAGAAGATGGTTTCATCCTACGTCGGAGAAAATAAACTCTTCGAACAGCAGCTTCTTTCCGGCGAACTTGAAGTCGAGCTCATCCCTCAGGGGACGCTTGCGGAGCGGATGCGTGCAGGTGGCGCTGGAATTCCTGCATTCTTTACGGCCTCAGGCGCAGGGACTCTAGTCGCAAAAGGAAAAGAAGAACGCGAATTCAACGGACGTAAGTACGTCATGGAGCGCGGGATCGTTGCTGACTACGCGATTGTGAAGGCGTGGAAGGGTGACACCATGGGGAATTTATTGTTCCGCAAGACCTCGCGAAACTTTAACCCGTTAGCCGCGATGTGTGGAAAAATCACGATCGCTGAAGTGGAAGAACTTGTGCCGATTGGGACTTTTGAGCCGGATCAAGTGCACTTACCTGGAATTTACGTGAAACGTATCTTCCAAGGAAAGAATTACGAAAAACGAATTGAACGTAAAACCGTTCGTCAGGGGTAATCGCGATGCTCACACGTGAACAGATTGCTCAGCGGATTTCAAAAGAACTTCGAGACGGGATTTATGTGAATCTCGGGATCGGAATTCCTACTCTCGTTGCGAACTACATTCCGGAGGGAATGCGAGTTGTTCTTCAAAGCGAAAACGGAATTTTAGGATTGGGGCCTTATCCTCGCGAAAATGAAGTCGATGCGGATTTGATCAACGCCGGTAAAGAAACGGTTACAGTCGTCCCGGGTGCTTCTTATTTTTCGAGTGCGGATTCTTTCGCGATGATTCGTGCGGGAAAGGTGGACCTGACAGTTTTGGGGGCGATGGAAGTTTCCGAACACGGGGATCTGGCGAACTGGATGATTCCTGGAAAAATGGTGAAGGGGATGGGCGGCGCGATGGATCTCGTGGCGGGCTCTCCTTATGTCATCGTAGCGATGCAACACGTTGCTAAGGATGGATCTTCGAAGATTTTACCGAAATGCACATTACCTCTGACGGGTGAGCGTGTGGTGAAGCGGATTGTTTCCGAGTTAGCTGTGATTGATGTGACGGCCGAGGGGCTAGTGCTTCGTGAGCGCGCGCCTGGAATTTCGGTTGAGCACATTGTGAAATCGACCGCTGCGAAATTGAAGATCCCAGGCGATGTGCCGGAAATGAAATTTTGATTATGAAATCCTACTTAACTTTCGGACTTTTCCTTCTGATGGGTTCGGCGCTTGCGGCTCCTCGCCCAACGCTGGAGTGGTACGCGTGTAAATCGAAGTCGGATTGTGAAGTGTTTACTTCGAAGTGTGGCGCGCCTTCTACGGTGAATAAAAAATATCGAAAAGACATGGATGCCTGGCAGAGCGAAATTCAGGTGAAGTGTCAGCCTTGGGGTGGAAGACCTGCAAGCGATTTTTCTGCGGATTGTGTGCAGAAAAAATGCGCGGCTGTGCAGAAGAAGCTAAAGCCGAAAAAACGTCGCTAATTCAAAACCGATATGACCGATATGAATGTGAAAGACCCTGGAAGAGGATTCTCTTCCAGGGTCGATCTGTTTTTCGCTCAAAGATATACCCTTGGGGGGAAGTACCTTGAAGACTGAAAAATTAGTTTTTCAAATAACGGGTGCAGTCCATCATGCGAACGATTTTTTTCCCGTTCTCTTTTGTGAGAGTGAGCTTAGCGCCGACGATCGCGCCTTCAGCCACTGGACGTGCGTAGGAGAATGCGATGTCGAGTTTCACACTTTTGAGTTCGCTGAGTTTGGTTCCAAGAATGAGTTCGCCGCCGCGCTCAACGCCAGAAACACGGCTGTCGACGTTTGCCATGAAAACAGCGCCCTCGTTCACAAGAGTCCCCGTGGAAGCGAGACGTGAGTTCTTGAAGGTAGCGATCGTTTTGCGGCCGTACTGAACGCTTGGGTCAGAAAGAACCATCACAGAAGCATTGCGAGTGCCCAACTCTGGGTTCATTTCGTTAAACGCTTTGATGTTGAGTTCGCCCTTGAGGCGGCTTTCAACGGTGGTGGTGGTGCACTTGAAACCATCTGCGAATGCAGAACCGGTGACGAAGGTGAGAACGAGAGCAACAAGGCTTAAACTCTTAGACATAGGTGACTCCTTAGTAATCAGTCAGATTTGTTGCTCTACACGCGAGCAACGGGTTTTAACAATGGGGCATGACTGCCTGAGTTATTAGTGCGCGTCAAATTCGAAT
>CAYOJT010000008.1:2590-22298 GCA_964404365.1 uncultured Bacteriovoracaceae bacterium | reverse complement strand
ATGAAAGAGAAGAAAGCTCGCGTGGAAGATGCGTTGAACGCAACTCGCGCAGCAGTTGAAGAAGGTATCGTCCCTGGCGGCGGAACCGCTCTTCTCCGTGCTTCGAAAGTTCTCGAAACCCTCAAAGGTTCGAGCCCTGAAGAGCAAGCAGGCATCGACATCATCAAGCGCGCGGTTCAAGAACCGCTCCGCATGATCGCGTTCAACGCAGGCCACGAAGGTTCGATCGTGATCGATAAAGTCATGTCGAACTCCACGAACGGCTTCGGCTTCAACGCTCTGACTGAGAAGTACGAAGACCTTCTCGCAGCAGGCGTGATCGATCCTGCTAAAGTATCCCGCTGTGCTCTTCAAAACGCAGCTTCGGTTGCGTCTTTGATGCTCACTACTGAAACCATGATCGCTGAAAAGCCTAAAAAAGAAGGCCCAGCTGCTCCAATGGGAGCACCAGACATGGGCGGATACGGCATGTAAAAACTGCAGGAGCGGTTTTTACAGGACCGGAACGTCAGCCCTAAAGGGCTGCACCTGAGCGTGAAGCGAAGGTGAGTGAGGACCTGGCACTGCTCCTAGACTTTCTGGCCCCGGTGACCTCTGGTTACCGGGGCTTTTTTATAAAAGGGTAAGGAACAGCTTCTTGTCAGACCAATGGCTTAAATCCGTCTCTCAATCAGGAACCGTACGCGGAGTATCGGTGACGGCGACTCACATCGTTCAGAACCTGGCTCAGCGCCATGGATTGAAGGGCGCTGCCGCTCAAGCCATGGGAGAGGCTGCGATCGCAGGTTTCCTTCTCGCCTCCTACTGTAAGCCAGGCGAGCGAATGAATTTGAACATCAAGTCTGATGGTTTTGTGAAACAGGCTTTGGTCGATGCCTATCCAGACGGAACACTTCGAGGTTACGTCGTCGAAAATCGAGAGCGCGTAGCTCCAATAAATGACCGAACCCATGAGGGTCCCTGGGGAAATGGACTCCTATCCGTTTTGAGACAAAAAGACTTAGGAAAACAGGAGCCCTACATCGGAACGGTTCCTCTCGTGACGGGACACCTCGCAAAAGACCTGACCTATTACTGGCTTCAATCCGAGCAGGTTTCTTCTGCATGCGGAATCGCAGTGAATCTAGATATCAGTGGGGACATTGATTCCGCAGGTGGATTTCTCGTTCAAGCACTACCCGGAGCGACCGATGATGAGCTTCGAGAAATCGATACGCAGGTAAACGCGTTCACAGGACTCGCGAACGAAGTGGCGAATGCCCGAGATCCGATTCAATTGCTTTCAAAAATCTTTCAGAACACGGCGTTCATGGTTCTAGAGAAGAAGCCGCTCCGTTTCGAGTGTCATTGTTCTTGGGAGCGCGTGAGAAACGCACTCCTCCTGATTGGGAGCGAAGAACTCACCAGCATGCTTAAGGAGCAGGGTGAGGCTGTCGTCCACTGTGATTTCTGCGCGAAAGAATACAAAGCAGACTCATCTGAGCTGCAAAAAATAATTCAAGAAATCAGCTGATTTTGGCTTAAATTTTAAAAATTAAAACGTGTAGCCCGCGTGAACTAGGAAGTCGACGTAGGCTCCGCCTAAGTCCATAGTACCGGCGGTTGTGAATTTCGAGCTACCAAACATATTGTGGTAATTCAACTGTGCGCCGAAGAAGGTTTCCTTCGAAATGAGCAGGTTAGCACCACCACCTGCATGTAGCCCGAATAGGGTGGAAGAAAGTGAAGCGTCCGGTCCGATTTCCCGCGAGGGACGATAAAACCCAAGGCCCGCGTTCAGATAGGGAATGATCCGATCATAGTTGGAGAGGTTCATCCGAACCCCCCCAGTTAAATGCATCTTTGAGAAACGACCGTCGGAGTGGCTCGAAAAGCCGAACGCGCTATCGAACGCGAACATATTACTTACTCCGTAGGAGTAGTGGACATTATAGCCAAGCGAGTTTTCATAACGGCTCAAATCGCCCATTAAGAATGTCTGTCCGACTTCAAGTGCGAGGTTGTTTGATCCCGGTCTAAATGCAGCTGGTTTTGGAAGCTGACGTCTCGGAGCGCGTCTTTCGCTTCGGTAGGCGGAATCTTCGTCGTCCTTTAGATCGCGTGCGCGAGGTACGGAGACGCGATAATAGTTTTCTTCATCGACCCAGGAATTGCTCGTGTCGGCTAGAACTCGTGAATTTGAAAAGATGACGAATGCGAGAGTGTAGAGAGCGAGAAAAATTTTCCAAAACTTCATGGCCAAAACCTCCGTGTCTTGAGCCGGCTCGTCTGGGAAACAGACAGCCTAAAATGCGGGCATTTGCCCTGTAAATATTGTGCTGGATGCGACCTGCCAAATCAAATGGCATTACTTTGACGTTTTTCGTGCCTTAAAAAGCACGAAAGCCCCATGGGCTCTAGAACCCATGAGGCTTTCGTGAACGTCTTGATTTGATCTCTGCAGAGATCAGGGAATCAAATTTAGTTATTGAGCGAAGGGGCAGAAGTTGCGACTGCCGAAGCCGTTGGCTTCATGGTTGGCATGTCGAACTTTGCGAATTCCGCTCCAAGTTTAGCTTGGATGAAGCCAGAGAAAGAGCCATCGCCGTGGCGAATGATTTCTTTCAAGAGCTCAACAGAAGGTTGAGTCTTAGCCTTCTTCTCGCTCTCATAAAGAAGCTGAGTGAGCGTAGAAGCTGTAATATCGTTCTTGGTTTTGTTGTCGATGACGCGGAGATCTTCTCCAGCCTTAATCATCTTCGCAATCTCATCGAGAGTGACGTAGCTCGACTCATGAGTGTCGTAGAGCTTGCGGTTTTGGTAACGCTTAATGATCTTAATTTCTTTCATGATTCCCCCTAGACGAATCACCGTACTTTTTGATTCTGCTTCTCTTTCGTATCGGGTTTGTCAGATCTCTCCGACTAACCCCCCTTGATACGAGGGAGAAGCCCCCCTAAAAACTTCACCTTTTCACTCGGCGCTGTCAGGCTTTTGTCACCTGATGTCGCCTCGTGTCAAGACGTTCTACCATCTCGAGTAACAAGGTCGATTTACTGTGTCAACGGCGTTTTGCAGTTAGTCACAACAAAGAAACCTGTTATCGCGCTGGCTGCCAGTATTGATCATACTCCTGCGTTAAACGCAAGGGGTCTACTTACGATGTCAAAAATCCAACTCTATCAAGAGTTTAGCGTGTTTTCGGCCCTGATCGCCTTCAGTTCGTTTGAAAAAATGTCGATCTGTAATGCGGAAGGAAGTCACCGCCATGAAGGGTCAAAACCTAGTAAAAATCACTTTAATTTCAATGAGTTGTGGCCTAATTGGGTGTGCTCACAACTTCGGAGCGATGGAAGTGACTTCAGAGATCGCGAACTCGACGAACGGAAATCGAGCTCCAGCGGGAGAAAAAATCGCGGACATGCAGGTGAGTCCCGTTCCGACCACAGAAAATTTAAAAGCAAGTTCGACGTATCACTTCGCGATGGCTCAAGCGTACAGCGTAGAAGGAAATCCAGATCGCGCGATTGAGGAATACAAACTCGTGCTCATGTACGATCCGGGTTCTTCGCTCGTGTATGCGCGTCTTGCGACCGAATACATTAAAAAGGGAATGCTTTCTCAAGCGATGGAGATTTGTAAAGACGCAGTGAAGGTGGATCCGAAGTCGATCGACGCTCGCATGATCATGGCGAGCCTCTACAGCAACTCCCATCAAGACGATGTCGCGATCACTGAATACGACACCGTTTTGAAAATTGATCCTTCACATGAAGAGGCCGCGGTCTATCGCGCTCAATCTTACATGGATCTTTCGAAAAACGCTGAAGCGGTAAAAGGCTTAGAAGGTTTCGTTAAGAAAAATCCAGAAAGCGCGCTCGGTTGGTATTATTTGGGCCGCGCCTATCATCAGAATAATCGCTTCAAAGAAGCAGAAAAATCTTTCACTCAGGCGCTTGATCTTCGACGTAATTTTACCCAAGCCTCGCTCTCGCTGGGTTTCATGTATGAAGAAATGGGTAAGATCGATTCCGCCATAAAAATTTATAAAGAGCTCTACGACGATGCTCAGGATGTAACCGCTGCAGGTCGCTTGGCGACGATTTATCTGAAAAAAGAAAAATATAAGGAAGCCGTCTCCTACCTTGAAGCGGTTTCGAGTTCCGATCCGAACGATCTCAATAATCGTGTAAAGCTCGGTCTCGTCTACATGGAGCTGAAGAATTTCGATAAAGCCATCGCGACGCTTGAAGCACTCCTAGAAAAGAACCCAGACTCCGATCGCTTAAACTTCTACTTAGGCAGCCTGTACGAGGAGTTGAAGAACGCTCCTAAAGCAGTGTTTTATTTGGGCCGTGTTCCTGAAAGTTCGAAGTTATTTGTGGATGCGACCTTACACGTTGCGAATCTCATGAAAGCGGATGGCAAAGTCGACGGCGCAAAAGAATACCTACGCCAATCGATCGTGAAATCTCCGCAGATTCCTCAACTTTACGTCTTTTTGGCTTCGATCGAAGAGGAAGAGAAAAACTTAGCTGGGGCGGTCAGTACGCTTGAACGCGCCTTTGCTCGATTTCCTGAAGACGAAAAAGTCCTCTATTATTTAGGTTCGCTCTACGACCGTCAGGGCTCCGTAGATCACGCGGTTGGGAAGATGAAGCAGCTTCTCTTTGTGAACCCAAAGAACGTAGATGCTCTCAATTACTTGGGGTACACGTGGACAGTTCAAGGGAAGAATATGGAGCAGGCCGGCGAATATCTGAAACTGGCGATGAAGCTCCGCCCGAATAACGCGTACATTACCGATAGCTGGGGTTGGTACCTCTTCACGACGGGAAAGACTCGCGAGGCGATCGTTACTTTAGAGAAAGCGGTTCAGATCAAGGGCGATGAGGCGACGATTCTTGAGCATTTGGGTGATGCCTATTCTCGCGCTAACCTTCAGGAAAAAGCGCTCATCACGTATCAGAAGGCCGCGAATCTGAGTGAAGACGCGGCATCTAAAGAAAAGGTCGTGGCGAAGATCGAATCCATCCGCTCGGTACTCGTGAAAAACGGTCGAGTCACTAGTGGAACCGAAACGGCTCGACGCCCGGCTTCGATGGCGGCGCCGACGTTGGAACCAACTACCGAATCTCAGAAATAAGAGAGATCGTTTGATATTCCGAGTTCATGCCCGCTATGCTGGGTGTGAATGAAACTCTATTTTCAGATCCCCCTTTCCATCGCAGGACTTTTGTTCGCGTTTTCATGCGCGAGTACAAGTAAACTTCCTGAGGGCTGGACCGAAGAAAAACTTTTCCAAGCAGCGTGTCCAAGGCTTCTCCCTAAGCTTGAAGTGAAAGGGGAAGTCTGGGCAAAAGTACAATCCCCAGAGCTCTCCGGCCAATTTCCTGCAAGCGTCCGCGCCATTTCTCCGAATCAACTTTATCTCGAAGTGACGAACCTCATTGGTTCTCCTCAAGCGTGGATGAAAATTGAAAATGGAAAAGTGGATCTGAAGCTCACGCCGGAGAATGAAAAAGAGTGGGGCCGCCAATCGATGAAATCGATCTTCGCTGGACTCCCGATTGAATTTGCTCCTGACTTATTTCTGGGTCGGATTCCTTGCCCTAAACAAAAAGCCGGTGACCCGGCTCCTGAGATGAAGATTCTCGGCAACCAGCTTCAAGTAACCGCCGGTAAAACTCGCTACCTCTATGGTTTCTCGGAGTATGTCCATCGGCCCTGGCCGAAAGCCGTTACAATTGAAGATTCTAAAATTAAACTCGAAGTTGAGTTTTTTAGTCCGCTCGATCCCGACCGAGCGCCTTTACGGTGGATCGCGTCATCACCCCGTGGTCGAATTGAAGTTCGATGGAAAGATCGGCGCGTAGATCTAGACGGTAAGTCGATAAAATCTGTCGGCGCTATTTGACCCCTGTGGTCAGTTGGGCTACCTAAGTGAATTCATAAGGATCCGCTTCCTTTGAACGTTAACCATCATTCAACACCCACCCAATCGCTTTGGGATGGGGAGGAGAACAGTGTCTTGAAAAAGTTTGCAGTGTTGTTGTTAGTCGGAACGGTTTTGTTTGTAGGTGCGGGTTGTTCAGGCGGCGGTGGATCGGTTGATAAATCGAATACCTTCTACGCTTACGAACCAGCAAAAATCAAAGGGATGGATCCTGCATTCGCAGACGATCTCTATAGCGGAACGGAAGTTACTCGCGTTTACGAAGGTCTTCTTCAGTATCACTATCTGAAGCGCCCATTCGAACTCATCCCAGCACTCGCTGAAGAGATGCCGAAGATCTCGAAGGATGGAAAAGTTTTCACCTTCAAGCTTAAAAAAGGAGTTCTGTTCCAAGACGATGCAGCCTTCAAAGCAACCAACGGCAAAGGTCGCGAAGTCGTAGCAGAAGATTTTGTTTATTCCTTCAAACGTATCGCTGATGCGAAACTCAATTCCCCAATGTGGTGGCTCTTCGATGGAAAAATTGAAGGCTTAAACGAGTGGAGAGATGCGGGCGCGAAATCTGGAAAGGCAGATTACTCTGCAGTCGTTCCGGGTTTAAAAGCTCTCGATAATTACACTCTCGAGATCAAGTTAAAGTCGCGTTCCTATCAGTTCCTTTACTCACTCGCTATGCCTGCGGCTTCGGTCGTTGCTCGCGAGGTGGTCGAAGCTTACGGACCTGAATTCTTGAACCACCCCGTTGGAACGGGCGCATTCAAAGTTTCGGAGTATAACGTCACTTCAAAAATCATCTACGTGAAGAACCCGACCTTCCGTAAAGAGTTCTACCCTTCTGAAGGTGAACCCGGCGATGCCGAGAAGGGTTTGCTTGCGGATGCAGGAAAACAGCTTCCGCTTGTTGATAAAATCGTGATGACGATCTTTACAGAAGACCAGCCTCAGTGGTTGACCTTCATGAAGGGCGGACTCGATTTTTCGTCGATTCCAAAAGATAACTTCAGCCAAGCGATCGGTGCTGATGGAAAGATCATGCCTGAGCTTGCGAAGAAAGGGATCACCCTCTCGAAGTCACCGTCGCTCGATATCACTCACACGAGCTTCAACATGACGGATCCTTTGGTGGGTAAGAACAAGTACCTACGCCAAGCGATTTCTCAGGTTCAGAACATCGAAGAAGAAATTAAACTCTTCTACAACGGACGCGCGATTTCGGCTCAAGGCCCGATTCCGCCAGGCCTTGCGGGATATGATCCTGCGATGGTGAACCCCTACAAACAATACAGTGTTGAAAAAGCAAAAGAGCTCATGAAAAAGGCAGGCTATCCAGATGGAAAAGGCCTACCGGAGCTTGAGTACCTCACTGTTCAGAGCTCTACGAACCGCCAGATGACCGATTTCTTCGTGAAAGAACTCGCAAACATCGGCGTGAAATTGAAAGTTCAGTCCTACAGCTGGCCTGAATTCAACCAGTCGCTCAAGAACAAGAAGGGCCAACTTTGGTCTTTCGCTTGGGGCGCAGACTATCCGGATGCTGAGAACTTTTTACAGCTTTTCTATTCGAAAAATGGATCCCCAGGTCCAAACGACGCCAACTACTCTAATGCGGAATTCGACCGCTTGTACGAGAAGTCGCTTACACTCCCGGATGGAGCCGAGCGCACCGCCTTGTACAAGAAGATGGCTCAGATCGTAGTCGAAGATACTCCTTGGATTTTTGGAGTTCATCGTCTCGCTTACGGATTGGTCCAACCGTGGACAAAGAACTACAAATATCATGAGTTCAACCACGGTATGTCTAAGTATTATCGAATCGATACGTCGGCTAAGAAATAGGGCATCGAGCCTGTTTCTTACAGCCAGACGAAATCGATGAGGTGGGGGCTTTATGTTTTCATTTCTCGTTCGAAGACTAGTGAGTTCGATCCCGACTGTGTTCGGGGTCGCTCTTGTCGTTTTCATTCTCTTCAATATCGTCGGGGGGGATCCTGCCCTCCAGATGGTCGGTAAGCACGCAACGGCTCAGCAGATCGCAGATATTCGGCATGAGTACGGCTTTGATAAACCGCTCATTATGCAGTTCTTCAGTTATCTGGGTGAGATCGTGACTTTCGATTTCGGGCGGAGCTACGCGACTCGCCAGCAGATCTCCTCGATGATCATGCGAGGTATTGGCCCGTCGACATCGCTAGCGCTTCCTGCGTTTATGATCGCGACGATTATATCGGTTCTGATTGGTCTTCTGGTTTCTTATTTTCGTGGAAAGTGGATTGATCGATCTGCAGTTCTACTTTGCGTGATCGGAATGAGTATTCCGTCCCTAGGTTACATTCTTTTTGGTCAGTATATTTTGGCCTATAAGCTGAACCTGTTTCAGATCTCTGGATTTGAGTACGAGTGGAGTTCTCGAGTGCAGTACTTGTTACTGCCTGGAATCATCTGGCTCTTGCTCTCGATCGGTTACGACGTGCGATTCTATCGAACGGCTGTGCTCGAAGAGACCAACCAAGACTATGTTCGTACAGCCCGCGCAAAAGGCCTGAGCGAACCTCGCGTTTTCTTAAAACACGTTTTAAAGAATGCGATGGTTCCTATTGTGACGAACATCGTTCTTGAGATTCCACTCCTCATTCTGGGCGCTTTCCTGCTCGAGAGTTTTTTCGGAATTCCTGGAATTGGTAGCATCACCATCGATGCGATTCACAATTCTGATTTGCCAGTTATTAAAGCAATGGCGACCGTCACTTCGCTTCTCTACATCGTAGGGAATATCGCGACGGACATCGTTTACACGCTCGTTGATCCAAGGGTGAAACTGTCATGAGCATTATCGGGACTGAAGCCATAGCAACTACGGTCGTTAAAACTGAACAAGCGATCCCAAAGGGACGAAGCCTCTGGCAGCATGCGATGCTGCGCTTGAAGCGCGATAAAATGGCGATTGCGTGTTTTGCGATCATTATTTTTTACGCTCTGATCGCCCTCACTGCGAAGCTCGGGCTCATCGCGACCCCGTGGGACCGCGTGGTGGGAGCGAGCTACGCGCCACCATCGGGCGACAGCTTCGAAACCTGGCTCGGGACGGATATTTTCGGTCGTTCGGTCATGTACAAGGTTCTTCACGGAACCCGTATCGCTATGAGCGTGGGTCTCGTAACAGCAGTTCTTTCCGTTCCAATCGGCGTGTTTTTCGGAGCGATCGCTGGATACTTCGGCGGTTGGATCGACGAGATCATCGTTTGGTTTTATACGACCCTTTCCTCGATTCCGAACATCATGCTTCTTTTGGCGATTGCGTTTGCGATGGGTAAGGGGATCACGGCGATCTATGCTTCCTTGGTCGCGACTTCGTGGGTCGGAATGGCGCGCGTGATGCGCGGTGAGTTTATCAAACATAAGACTCGCGACTACGTGGTGGCTGCGGATAGTTTGGGAGCTTCGAACTTCTCGAAGATTTTTAAACACATCCTGCCGAACGTTTCTCACTTCATTATTTTGAACTTCTCGCTCCAATTCATGTCGGCGATCAAGGCCGAGGTGATCTTGTCGTTCTTGGGTCTCGGTGTCCAAGGTGAACCCAGCTGGGGTGTGATGATTGATGATGCGAAAATGGAACTCGCTCGTGGCGTCTGGTGGCAGTTGACCGGTGCGACGGTTGCGATGTTCTTTATCGTTTTGGCTTTTAACATTCTGGGCGATGCGCTTCGAGACGCACTCGATCCTAAAATCAAGTAAGGGCCGAACATGAGTGCATACAGCGGCAAATCAGAAAAAATCCTCCAGGTGAAGAACCTCGAGACTTCGTTTTTCACCGAAGACGGAATCGTTAAGGCCGTCGAGAACGTCAGTTTCGATGTGTATAAGGGCCAAACTCTTGGAATCGTGGGTGAGTCCGGTTGTGGAAAATCGGTCACTTCGCTTTCGATTATGCGCTTGATTCCGAACCCACCGGGCCGAATCACAAATGGCGAAATTCTTTATAAAGGAAAAGACCTTTTAAAATTATCGCCGAACGAAATGCGTTCGATTCGCGGGAATGAAATCTCGATGATTTTCCAGGAACCGATGACTTCCCTGAACCCTGTGTTCACTGTCGGGAATCAAATTTCTGAGACGATCGAGCTCCACCAAGATCTTCCACGCAAAGAAGTTCGTAATAAAGCGATTGAGATGTTGAAACTTGTCGGTATTCCTTCTCCTGAGAAGAGGATCGACGATTATCCTCACCAGCTCTCAGGCGGCATGCGCCAGCGCGTGATGATTGCGATGGCTCTCTCGTGTAATCCACAGGTTCTCATCGCAGATGAGCCGACTACAGCGCTTGACGTTACGATTCAGGCTCAGATCTTGGACCTTCTGAAATCACTTCAGGATAAAATGGGCATGGCCCTGATCCTTATCACCCATGATTTGGGTGTTGTGGCTGAAGTTTGTGACGATGTGATGGTGATGTACGCTGGTAAAGCCGTCGAGCAGGGAACAGCCTACGAGATCTTTAAGAATCCGAAGCATCCCTACACGCGCGGTCTGCTCAACTCGATCCCGACTCTCTCGAAGGATCCGACTGGGAAAATTAAGAAGAAGCGTTTGGAAACGATTCCTGGGATCGTTCCGAATTTGCTTCATTTGCCACAGGGGTGCCGCTTTCAAGAACGCTGTACTTATGTGATGGATGTTTGTCGGGGTGTTGAGCCCGAACTCCGCACGGTGAAAGCGAACGAACACCTTCCACACGATATCCGCTGTTATAAGGACATTTGAACATGAGCACGAATACACCAACGGGCGACGTCCTCCTCAGCGTTAGAAACTTAGTAAAAAGATTTCCTGTTAAAGGCGGAATCTTAAATCGTGAAATCGGAGCGGTTCAGGCCGTATCGAATGTCTCGTTCGAGATTCGTAAGGGCGAAACCCTTGGACTTGTCGGCGAGTCGGGCTGTGGAAAGTCGACTCTCGGCCGCTGTATCCTTCGCTTGATCGAGCCGAGCTCCGGCGAAGTTTGGTTTAAAGGTCAGGACATTACTAAAATCGGTGCGACTGAGCTTCGAAAACTTCGTCGAAACATGCAGATTATTTTCCAAGATCCTTACGCTTCCTTGAATCCTCGGATGACGGTGGAATCGATTTTGGCTGAGCCACTGGAGATTCACGGGCTTGCGACTACTCGGGAAGAAAAACGTAAGCGAATTTTCAAACTTCTCGATATTGTCGGACTCCGTCGTGAGGCGATTTCTCGTTACCCGCATGAGTTTTCGGGCGGTCAGCGTCAGCGGATTTGTATTGCTCGCGCGCTTGCGGTCGAACCCGAATTCATCGTTTGCGATGAGCCAGTTTCGGCACTCGATGTTTCGATTCAGGCTCAAATCGTGAACCTCATGCAAGACCTTCAAAAAGAGCTGGGGCTCACGTACTTGTTTATTGCGCACGACTTGAAAGTGGTTGAACACATTTCGAATCGTGTGGCGGTGATGTATTTGGGAAAAATAGCAGAACTTGCTGAAGCGGAAGAGCTTTATCAAAATCCGCGACATCCTTACACTCAGGCGCTTCTCTCTGCGATTCCTCTTCCTGATCCAGAGTACAAAAAGGAACGGATTATCCTCCGCGGTGATGTGCCGTCACCTCTGAATCCTCCATCGGGCTGTTACTTTCACCCGCGCTGCCCAAAAGCCCAGGATCAGTGCAAATCCCAGTGGCCAACGCTTGAAGCCGTCAAAAATGCACCGTCGTTGCACGAGGCATCCTGTTTCTACGCGAACTAACTAGCCCGTACTTCAATTAAACGAAGATCGCGATGTCGATAAATTGACGTCTGCGGTTTTTCGCGCTGATTTTCGCCGCGTTAAAATCCTCGCTTATTCCAGGAAACCTTATTCATATCCTGGGGTTAAATGCCGATGAGTCATAAGAGAGGGAGTATCCAATTTTGGATTCTCGCACCTTTCATTGAGGCCATTCGTGATTTGAGATGCGGTTCAATTTGAAAAAGCAGCCAGCAAAACTGGCCACGCAATTCAGAGCCTTACTGATCACAGAGTTGGAAGCGTACAAACTGCTTCCATCGACGGTCTACCTTTACCTTGAGATCAATCAAAAGTTTTTGGCGCTGAAAGAGCCGTTTGATTTCTTTACAGAAGAAGAACTCGAAAAGTTTTCGAAGCAAGGAACCTTTCACGTTCCAGAGCACTTTGATATCGCAGCGCCATTTCGTGAGGCGGGTCAGCGCGTTCGCTCAATGTTGGAGTGGTCTGGGGGCGATGGTGAAGAGCTTGAACCTGCTTCTTACGAAATGAGCGACTCGGTCATTCGTCAGGTCGCGGGCCTATGGGCTCCTCTTGATCCTACTCGAAAAGATTTTGCAGGCATTGAGACTTATTTTGCGGCGATCTTCGCGCATGAGATCGTGACGCCTCTTCCTTCGGCTGTTTTGATTGAAGCGCGAGCGAATGATCTCGATCTGTATTTGGTCTCTGTGATGAGGGCTGCATTTTCCGTTTTTATCGCACTTCATTTGGGTTTCTGTGACCGCGAACGCCTCGATGAGTTGTATGCCTGGGTTTTCACGAACTCTGCGCGTCTGCCGATTTCAAAGGAAATTCCCGTAACGCCTCAGATGAAAGAGGTCGGCGCTTGGGTTTCGAGCTTTATCTCGGAGCCTGGCGTGAGCCTTTTAGCTTCCGATGTATTTAATACCGAGAAGGGCCGAGTACCGGAACAGTTGAAGAGTCGCATGAAACGTATCTGTAACGAACTCATGTCGAAGGAAGCGCGTTTAAAGTCGATTCACTCTGACCCTTGGGTTCTAGAAAGCGAGGGTGGCGATGCAGCTTAAAATTCGCGACCTGAAACGCTTTGGAATCAGCGGACTCATGAGTGAGTCGGGCAGTGTTTTCTATTCGAGTGATTTTAAGACCCGAAGCCTAGGCCGTGTATCTGACCTGATCGCGGCGAAGCTTAAGGACGTCCATGCGGATGAATTCAGACTTCGAGCTCTCCTCTTGTACGGACTCTACGAATCAAGTGCGCTCGCAGGTTCTGAGGCCGGTCAAACGCCTTCTTCTGTTTCGCTCGAAGTAGGACTCGAGTCAGATTATCTGGTTATCGGCGTAAGCTTCAATTGGAATGAGAACTCCAGGCCGGACTTCGATTCTCTTGAAGCGAGAGTTGGAATTGAAAAGAAACCATCGAATGATTTTGAGAAAATTTTAGGCCTGATTCACCAACACAGTGATCACGTTGTTGTTCGCTATTGCGAGGTACCTCGACAAATTGAAGTCGTCAGTATTATCGGATTAGACGAACGCGTTTCGAATGCGAAGCTTGAGGTCATTTCGGTTCTTGAACCAAGGTCCGAGGCGCTACCCGATGTGGCGGAATATACGGAGCTCGGTGATCTCCCCTACGTTGAGTTAACGAAAGAAAAAGCTGAAACACCGGCGGCGCTCCATACGGACGATTCGCTCACGATTTCGGGCGGCGTTGAGGAGCCTGAAGTTGAACAGAAATTTTCTGGAGATCCCCAAGAAGCTGAAGCCGTTCAGAATGTAAAAAGTCGGCCCGATGCTCCTGAGACCGAGCAGAAAATTTCAGGTCTTCCAGCAGAGGAAGAAATATCACAAGACGTTTCCGGTTTAGAGCCAGAAGCAGAAGTGATCCAGAAACTTTCGGGGTCGACGACCGAAAGAGAAATGGTTACCCGGTTCTCAGGTTCCCAGTCGGAAGAAGTCGATGGCATGACCGTGATCTCCGCGAAAGAGGCGGAAGACGGGATCGAGGCTGAGCTACGTAAGGTGAATGCACTGCCGACCGAACAGGAGCTCTTTACCCGCCTAAAATCAGTTGGGTTTACTGATTCTGAGCTACTCATGCTGAGACAGGGTACGGGTTTCACGCCCGAGATTCGTGAGCGCCTGCAAGTTTCAAATGTCTTGCCGGAAGAAATCCAACGCGTGCGCATTATCAGTCAGCAGCAGCAGCTCTTTCAACGGCTAGAGGCGTCTGGATTTACACCGGTGGAGATTCAGAGGATTGCTTCCGGTAGTGGGAACGAGCCCGACCTGATTCGCAGACTCACCGGTCTGGGTTATCAACCGCCAGAGGTGGAGAGCCTCTTTTCAAACGCGTTTGAACTTGCTGAAAAGATCTATCAGATCCGAAGCGGGGACTCGCCGGTGCCGATCGAAGCTTATCGTCGGGTTGCGGCTCCCGTTTTTACTCGGGAAGAGTTGCTCGCGAAAATTCGTGCGCAATTCCCAGAACTCGGTGATGCAGACGCTCTGAAAGCCTCAAACGAGGAGTTTCAGCGCCTGATTCAGACGGCTCGTGAGCAGGTTCAAAATTTATCGGGCGGCGTCCTGCCGAAATCGAATGACGACATGGCAGATTGGCTCTCCTCCTTTAAGGATGGGAAGCGTCCAGATTTCAAATCAATCCCTTTCAATCCGAATCAAATTCATGCTGTGGAAGCGGCTTTTGGGAAGTCGAATATCGACACTCAGTCGCTGAGTGACGCGGAATATGAAAAATTCATGAATGCGATTCGTAAGCCGGCCGTTGAGCCACGCAGTACATCGGCTCGCTCGCCTGGCGGAATTAGTGCAAGCGCAGAATCCGGTCGTGCCCGACCGGAAAAGATCTCCCAAAATCAGTCTATGGGAGTAGCGAAGGAAAAACCGCAGTCGGGTCCACAGCGTTCAGCTGCGCCTATCGCGCAGAATAAGGGTCCACGCGCACCAGCAGCTGAGGTCGCGCAGCCTAGAAAGCAGGATCAGCTTGAAGCCGAGCTTCTGAAAAAGCGTATCCGCGATCTTGAAAATCAGTTGAAGTTTGAAAAGACCGCTAAGCAGAATCTCCAGCAACAGACCATTAAGCTGCAACAGGAGAGCGCAGGGGTTAAGGGACCAGGTCCATCCCGCACCGGCCAAACTCTCAATTCTCCTGCTGCGATTCATACGGTCAGCTCAGAACAAAACGATCCGATCGAAAAAATTGAGATCAAAGGAGAAACGAAGCGCGTCGTTTCCAGGGCCGCGTCTGAGCCCGAGAAGAAGAATAAAGAGACGCTATTCACGAAACTCTTCAATAAAAAAGAAGAAGATCTTTCGAGCCCTAAAGACACGCCCGATGCGACGGCATCAAATCCGGAGGCAGTCAAAACTTCAAGCAGCGGTGATGACAAGATCGTCATTTCGGGTTCAAAATCGAATGCGACCGACGACAGCGGCCGTTTAGTACAGGGAAGTCAGCAGTCTCGTGGCCTTTCGGGAATTGATCAAAAAGAGTTTGAAAGGGTGAAGCGCGAACTCGCTCAAAAAGACAAACGTTATCAGGAACAAAGCGAACTCCTTCAGCGAAAACTGGGTTCGATGAAGGAGTCGTTTGAGAAATCCGAGCGCGAGCGCATTTCCGCTATCCGCGAGCGTGAGAAGCTCAAAGCTGAACTCGAGCAGGCGAGAATTCGAATTGCTTCAGCGCAGATTCCTGAAGTGAGCGTGGCATCGTCTGTTCAAGATGAAACCATTATGGTCGTGAAGGGCGGTTCAGCCGCTAAGCCTGCAGCCGCTTCAGGCGCGAAGGTTATTCCAATCCGCGATCCAAAAGGCGGGGCTTTAGAATCAAGCTCTGCAGCTCAAGCTCAAGCTCCGGTATCGGGAACGAGCCCAAGAACTCAAACGCAAGCTGGAGTGAACCCTCAACAGTCGCCAGAGGCGCCAAAGAAGTCCGGCGGTTTTGGATCGAAGTTACTCAAGAGCTTGAACCCGTTTTCCGGGGATTCGAAAGAGAAAGATAAGCCTTCGGTAGCTACCCCTCCGCTGAATGCGGCCGCAGTTGAAAAGAACAATGCTGAAAGTCCTGTCGCTTCGGCACCAGAGAGTGTGACAAAAGCTCCTGCAGTCGAGGGCATCGATCCGCGCGTTCTCGCACAGAAGGAAAAAGTACATGAGCGCCAAGTTGAAGAATTACACAGAAAAATAAGAAAGCTCGAAGAGGATAACGCGAAACTCAGAGAGAAAACCGTTCGAATTGATTCGCAGGTTCTGGATCAAAACACGAAAACTTTGAAGGCTAGGAATGAAGCTTCGCGCGACGTTCAAGATACGACTCAGGCGGACGTCTCCGATCCAGTTGCGGTCGAAGCTAAAAAGGAAATCGAGGCACGTAAGAAAAGAATTGAAGAAGAAGACCAAAAGGCACTCAGTGCTGCGGCAGCTTCAGAGCCTGCACCTGCGAAACCGGTTGCTAAGGAGATCGCAGACCCAGAAGCACGAACCCAGTCGATCAAGGCTGCGAAAACTCTCGAGGATTTGAAGTCAGCCGTAGAGAAGACAGATTCTCCGACCATGAAAAAAGTCCTCGCTGAAATTCAACAAAGTGTCGAGCCTGGGAAATCGAAACAGTGGACCGAATCCCTGATGGCCGAAATCGTTTCGGAAAAGGCTCGCATCATGGATCTTCAACGAACGCTCAATATGGAATTCAAGGCGGCCGAGCAAAGCTATCGGAATCGGGAAAATCTCTTACAGACTGAGGTTCAGAAAAGAGACGATACATTAAGGCAAAAAGAGGCGCTCCTCAATCGGAAGAATGAGCAACTTGCGCAGTTAAACCTTCAGCTGGATCAGCTGAAACAGGGTTCGCTCGCGGTCGAAGAAGCTCAGCTGAAACATAAACTCGCTGCAGCTCAGAAGATGGCTGAGATGAAAGACTTTGAGAATAAGAGTTTAATCGAAAAAACACGCGACCTTGAAAATAAACTGATGATCGCTAATGCGAAAGCACGTAACACAAACGAGGCTCAGTGGAAGCAGAAAATCCAGGCGCTTGAGTTCAAGCTGGAAGAAGCTAAAAAACAGGCAACTCGAAATCAGGACATTTCGTCTCAAACGAAGGACAAAGCTTCAGATCGGGAGCTGTTAGATTTGAAGAAGAAGTATGAACTTGCTGAACGCCAGCAGCAAGAAATGCGCAAAATGCTCGAAAGAACAGCTGCCAACCTGAAGGAAAAAACAGACGGCGAGCGCCGCTTCCAGCTCGAGGCTCAGAAGCTGCAAGAAGAGAATAAGAAGCTAAAAGCTCTCATGTCCCGCGCGGGTAGCGGTGGAAGTAACGCGGCGTAACGGAGCTTCACCTTCTGAAAAAACGATGTTAGAGTCGAGCCCGTGCCCTCGTGGTGGAATTGGTAGACACGCTGGTCTTAGGAACCAGTGGCGCAAGCCGTAACAGTTCGAGTCTGTTCGAGGGCACCACCCTAAAAATCCCATTCTGGATTTTAGCTTATCATGAAAGTCTTATGGTTTTTTTCGGGCGGCATGAATGTCGATGAGTCTATCGTGTACCCGGTTCATGAGGTTCTGAATGGGCATGTACTCAGGAAGCGGAAGCCCCTGCGGAGAAACTGCAAAATAAGGGATGACGAGATCAGAATTCTTTTGATCTAGAATCGCTTTTCCAACCCGCGATGCTTGAGGAATGTTCATTCGGCCTGCGAGGAGCTCGTGGTAGGCGATTTCAAATGCAGTATGAAAACCGATTGCGCCTTCAGGTAAGGGACGCCCACGCATTTTTCGGATGTAGATGGCTAATACTTTTTCAGGATGGTCTTTCTGAATTCGTGTAAAGACCTCGGGGTCCCATTCAGAGTCGTCACCCACAAAAATGATAGGTCCGTTTGAGTTTTGTACAATTTTTCGCAAGGTTTCGGATTTATACGCACGAATATCTGGCTGCTGAATCCAATCTCGCAATTGAATGGTTGCTTGGGGAAAGTGGTTTTTTTTGAGGAATCGAGTCACGCGGCCCAGGATCGCCTTTGGTGATGAACTCACTAAGTAAAATGGCTCACCTCGACTGAGCCACTCTTGGTAAAGTTCACTCATCCCTGCATAGGCATGAGAAAAGAGCAGGCCGCGAACGACTGTTTTGAGACGATGAGAGGTGTGTGAAATTTTAAGAGTGTCGTCGAGATCACTCACGAGGGTAAACCGCGGTGCAAGCAGGGAATTCACCTTACTCTCCGCTATCGTTTGAAGTCTTGCTGTGACCGCAGCCTGGTCCGTGGACGTGCGAGTGATGGTGGTCGGATCCATCGTCGACTGGGCGGTGACAACCGTGGAAGTCGGTTGTCTCCCTTAAATCGCCTTGGCCACCGATTCTGAAGCGAGAAATCATGCGCTCAGCGCCTTTTGCGTTACACTTTGGGCATATTGCTGCGTCAGAATCTTCAGCGTTCTTCGCTAAGGACTCGAACTTGTGATTGCAGGATTTACAGCGATAATCGTAGAGCGGCATAACCTTTCATCATTTTAGCCCTGAACTTGAAACGGTGGAAGGATCGTGTTTTAAATCCAATATACCGTGATCCCGTAGCTCAGTTGGATAGAGCAGGCGCCTTCTAAGCGTCAGGTCGCAGGTTCGACTCCTGCCGGGATCGCCATTTTCGCCACTCTTTTGACAGGAGCTCTGGATCAATGTCGGTTTCAAAATTTATCGTTACCGGAGCATCAAGCGCGCAGCGATCGGGCGATAGGTTTTCAGCGATACAAAGGGCCGTAACCTCGATCTCGGAGGCTTTGTGAGTAAACATCCTTTCAAGGTTGGACTTGAGGACGTTCAGGCTGCTCGGGCTGAACTGAAGAAACACCTTGTTTCATCTCCGCTGCTCTTCAATCCGTGGTTGAGTGAAGAATACGGCTGCGAAATTTATCTTAAACTTGAAAACATGCAGCCCATTGGCTCTTTTAAGATTCGCGGGGCTACTTATAAAATTTCGAAATTGAATTCAAAAGAGCGTAAGAAGGGCGTCATTGCTGCGAGTGCAGGAAACCACGCGCAAGGCGTGGCATGGGGTTCAAAAGAACTCGGTGTGAATGCTCTCATTGTGATGCCGAAAAATGCGCCGCTCGTTAAGGTCAAAAATACCGAAAGTTTAGGCGCAACCGTCGTTCTTGAGGGAGACAATTACGATGAAGCCTACCGCGCGGCGCTGAAGATCGCGAAGAAGACTGGTCGAGTCTACGTCCATGCTTTTGATGACGAAGATGTGATTGCGGGCCAAGGCACGCTCGCGCTTGAGGTCTTTGAACAACTTCCTGATGTGGACGCGATTGTTTGTTCAATCGGCGGAGGAGGATTGCTCTCCGGAATCTCTGTAGTTCGCGACGCGATTCGGCCTAAGGTGAAGCTTTACGGAGCTCAAGCTGCGGGCGCTCCAGCAATGGCTAAATCTATCCAAAAAGGTCACCCTGTGAAGCTCGATCGAGTTGAAACTTTTGCTGACGGAATCGCAGTCGGTGTCACTCGCGACTCGACCTACGAAATTTTGAAGAAGAGTTTAGAGCGTGTCCTACTTGCAGATGACGAAGCGATTGCGGCCGCTATTTTGACGTTGGCGGAGAAGGCAAAAGTCGTATCCGAAGGAGCAGCTGCAGTTTCCGTCGCTGTGCTTGAGCAAATGCGGAAGCAAATTAAGGGTAAAAAGGTCGTTGTCGTCATTGGCGGTGGGAATATCGACGTGAACGTCCTAAACCGCGTGATCGATCGCGGATTGATTCGAAAGGGTCGTCGACTTCGCATAAACGTCCAGATCTCCGATAGACCTGGATCTCTTGCTCGCTTAACTGCGGCGATTGCGAAGGCTGGAGCGAATGTCATTCAAGCCATTCATGATCGCAGTGAACCTGCGATCACTATTGATCGCACAGAGGTTGCGCTCACGCTGGAAACCCGAGGAGCAGAACACAGCCTCGAAGTGATTAAAGCGCTCAAAGGCGAGGT
>CAYOJT010000008.1:1702-2580 GCA_964404365.1 uncultured Bacteriovoracaceae bacterium | reverse complement strand
CTCGATGGTGATCGTCTAACTCTCCGCTCTGAAAACTTTACATCGTAATGTGTACAGAGAGCCGGATAGGCACGCCGTTTTGATATTCAATAGGACGCTGAATTTGTCCATTTTGATTGAACATCCCGGGTAGCTTCAGATCCGTCATGACCGGTGGAGGGGCTTGCTGGGTCTGCACCTCAATCGTTTTCGCAATCGACTCAAAGGTTTGTTTTGCACCCTCTTTTGGGGCGTTTTTATCGCCTTTTTCTGAGGAGCCAGGACTGTTTCCCTGACCCTGCTGCGCACTTTTTTCGCCGGAATTTCCGACGGGATCGATGGAAACGGCCTGAAGAAACGTCATATCTTTCTGATAGGCTTCAGCTTTAATTTTTGTGATTTCCTGTGGAGGAAGTTGAACAACTTTCGGCGCTTCGATTTTAGTATCAGAAGTAAACTGCATCCCAGAATTCACTTCGAATGTTTTCGAAGGCTTTCCGCCAACTCCCGCTTGTGACTCAACCTGAACCCGACCGTGAACCACGGTGATCTGAGTTTGATTAGCGCCTGCTTGTTCGGCAGGTGCGCGATCAGCGCCTGGGGATTGTGCCGGAGCGCGAACGGGGCTGCCCGGGGGAGGAGCGAGGTTTGCAGTTTTTAAATCACCGATCGGGGCATTGATGATGAATTCCGTTCCACGAACACCCATGGTGGCGGCTTTTGTACGAATCGTAAATTTACCTTTATCGCTCGTGATGGGTTGATTCACTGAACTTCGAGCTGTTCCATAGTCGAGGCTCAGGTCAACGTTACGGTCAGAGCCATTTTTGAGCTGATATTCATTTACCTTGAAAAGCGAGGAAGGACCTAGGTCGACGATCGTTCGATCGGTCATCAGA
>CAYOJT010000008.1:0-1671 GCA_964404365.1 uncultured Bacteriovoracaceae bacterium | reverse complement strand
CCCGATGGGATCACCCGGCTTTAGAAATCCGGTTTGGAGGTTAGAACCTGCTTCATAACGCAGCAAGACCTTGCCCGATACAGAAACCGCTTTCCCAACACCGTCGTCGTTCCCAGCGAAAACGGGAATAGCAGTTAAAAAAGCAATCCCAAGCCCGATCGGCTTCCATCTCAAACTCTTACTCATTTTTTGTGCATCCATGCTCATAAATAAAGAGTAGCAGGCGATTTGGTCATTAGGAAGCGGTTGCAATGCACAGAAGGTCGGTTAGCATCAAGACTCATGATTTCCAGAACATGGGAGTGTCAAGAAATGGATTTTTGGGCGCGCCGGGCTAGGCAAATTGGGCTTCTCGCACTGACAGTTTTTTCTATCCTCATTCCGGAGACTTTTGCCGAAGTCCCGAACGCGGTTGAGCCGGACTACGCTGAGGCGGTCCTCTCCTACAGCTCAAAGAATTTTGACAGAGCGCTCGCGATCCTGAATGCAATTCAATCCAAGGCACCTGAGTCCGTAGAAATTCTCGAACTTAAAGCGATCACTTTGAAAGCATCAAATAAGCCGGATCAGGCGGGTAAAGTTTATCTCGATCTCATTCGCTTAAAGAGCAAAGATACGAAAGATAAAAAAGAGATCGCTCCCTATTCTTTCGAAATGGGAATGCTTCGATTCAATGAGAAAAATTGGAGTGAGGCAGAAAAGTTTTTCGACTTTGCGGCTCGTAATGACTTCAACAAGGATATTTCGACCTTTTATTTGGGCCTTGTTCAGATGCAGCTCGAGAAATGGGAAGCGGCAGAAAAATATTTCAATGCAGTTCTCGATGGAAGAACCGACGATATGAAGTCGGCTGCTCTCCTATACACCGCCCAAAGCTATTTCAAACGGGGCGAAGGTGGGCATGGTTTTAATTTACTTCTCGATGCGCGCCGATCGGCCCAGCAGTACCTGGCTCGAGACGACATTCAACCGGAGTCGAAGGCCATGGCGGAGCAGGTGCTGGCAGCCTGTGATAAAACTCTCGGGCCGTTTGATAAGGCAGCTTGGTTTGGAAGTTTCTCGCTATCCGCCGCATACGACTCGAACATCGTGTTAGCGCCAAGCGATGTGACCGGAACCTCGGATATTACAGGAAAATCGACGCTAAAATCGACTTTGGGTCTCGGATTGGGATACGCAAGTTCGCCACTCAACATGTATCAGTGGGTGCCGAGCCTCCGTTTTAACGTAAACAGAAATTTTAATTCGGCCTCACGTTCATACGAATTCGCTGACTCGACACTGAGCCTTTACATGAACCGCAATGCGCTCGCCTCGAGCACTTGGGGCGCACGAATTGAATTTGCGATGATCTTTCAGAACGACTACGACACAGCAGCTTCAAAATCTCTGTTTCGATTTTATAATAGCACCGTTACGCTGGCGCCGTATTTCAAGACCGAGATTTCTAAAAATTTAAATTTAAATTCCGAAGTCGGTATGAAGAAAAACACTTACAACGGCGATGACACGGTCTCGGATACATTAAAGCGTAGTGGTGAAGTGCCTTTTGTTCGATTTTCACTCTCACAGAAGGCGGGGAGTAAGAATTGGAAGCCTACTTACGTCGCACGTGTAGAGCGAAATGATACGAAAGGTTCTGAATACCGATCTTGGCTGTACGGTTTAGGT
>CAYOJT010000007.1:0-23741 GCA_964404365.1 uncultured Bacteriovoracaceae bacterium | reverse complement strand
CAAAAGCCAGACTCGGCCCTGAAGAAAAATGATCGAATCCCAATTCTTTCGCTCAACACGGTAAAAATCCTCTCGACGCTTTCGAAAGCACAAACACAATCTAAGGCGGCGGGTATCATCGTTGGAGAAGTTCCACCCGGAATCCAGGTTTCACTGAGCGGAAGAAGTGAGTCGGTGATCTATTTCGACGCGCACCTTCAGATGGTGAACCCGCAAGATACAAAGACAGCTCGATATTTTACATTCTTAAATGTCGAACCAGGACTCCCACTGTTGAACGTCACCTTGAAATCCGGAAATGGATCAGGAACTATCGCGCTCATGGTTCAGAGCGGTGCTACGACGTATGTTCGTGTTCCTTCTCCTCGCCTGAGAAAAATCACCGGCACAGTTTATAGCGCTACGTCTTCAAAGCCACTCGCCGTTTCTAAAGCCAATATCCAAGTGGTCGGCCAAAACGGAAAACAGGCAGTCACTGATAAACGCGGAAATTTTGAACTCAACAACGTCTTAACGTTTGATGATCATCCGCTCTATCTTGATGTTTCAAGCGGTTCACGTGAGTTTCGACATCGCTACCGCGTGTTGCCCGATGAAACAAAGGGCGTCACCTTGTTTCGTTTTGAGGCAGCTCAAGTTTCTCACTGGATCCAGCAATTGGAGGGTGGGGTGAGCCCGATGAGCGGACTTATTGTGGGCGCGCTACCGAGCCTTGTTTCTGGAAAAAGTTCAAAATCAGAATTCGAAGTGAAGATTGGTACCCTCGATCGAAAAAGCATTCTGAGACCCGAGGTTTATGGGTTGGGGGCTGGAGACATTCTTCAAGACACCAATCGAATTCAGGCGAAAGCGACGCGCTTCCTGAGCGTCCAGGTGCCTGAAGGGCCAAACGTTCCAAGCGCATTCGATTTAAAAGGTAATATGATTTGGTCCGAAACCGTCTTCGCACAGCCCGGCGTCGTTAACGTTGTCGCGCAATAACACTTCTTGGTTTCTTCGCGATTCTGAGTTTTGGTCGAATCGCGGCGATGAGTTCGTCAATCTCACCTTCATGTCCTGGAACCGCCACATATAACCCCAGAGGAAGTTTCTTTTGTGGGTACTTCACGTCGGGATTATAAAGCATGAAATCTCGAAGCTTAACGTCGAGTTTTTTTGCATATTCGATGGGCGTGAGGTGAGCGCTGACTTTGTGAAAAGTAAGTCTAGGCGCGACGGGAAGCGGGCTCCCGCCGTAAAACAAATCTTTATATGCCTCGGCATGTAAGAGCGCGATGAATTCCGCATAGTAGTTCGAACTCGCAAAGCCCAAGTGTTTCGTTTTAGAACACGCTTTGAAAAGCCCGCCCGTTAGTGCAGATGCGCGTTCTGCTGCAGATAGTTTCTTAATGCCTGTGAAACCATGATTGTAAGCAGTAACCGCGAGCGGCCAGTTTCCTGTCATCACTAAGTTTCGCTTTAAAAGTTTTGCAGCAGCGATTGTAGACTTCAAGGGAGAAAGACGTTCGTCTACCCCCGAGCGCTCGTCGATGAAAAGATATTCTTTTCCGCTCTTGGGCATAAATTGCCAAACGCCTTTTGCTCCCGCACGGGAATGTGCAAAGAGATTGAAGGAACTTTCCACAAGAGGAATGCGTGTTAGCTCTTTCGGTAAACCGAGCGAGGTGAAGATTTCTTCCATTTTTGGAAAAAAGGTCTCCGCCGCGAGTAGGCCCTTTACGACGTTGTCACGCTGTCCTGCTTGAAGGCGCAGGCCGCGTTTCCATTCTTTCATCGAGTGTTTATGGTCGAGGCGAGAAACGACTTTCAAAATTTTAGCTTCTAATCCGGTGAGTCGCGCGGTCTTTGACCACGGGTCTTTCATCTTACTTAATCGAAGAAATGCGTTCGAGTATTCTTTGATCCGAGCTTTAATTCTATTCTCGCGAACAATTTCATAGGCCATGAGGTTTCGCGATTCACGAAAGAGCGGTCTGAAATCCATCACCTCGTAGACGAGTTCGGGGTGAGAACGGTCGTACAGAACCGCCTGACGTGTCGACCATTCAGTATAAACGCGGAGCCAGAACCCAACAGACTCACGCATTGGACCTTTCACGGAAAAATCATCTGAGATTCGATTGTCGGCATCGTTGAGTGCGGCGGCATTTGTACCCGGCGCGATCACGGGATCGTAGAGGTTATGGTCTGATCCGTAGTGAGATTTAAATACCGCATCGAGATCGAAGGCACTCATTCCCGACCAAGGAACGGTACCGGCGATCGACGCAAACGCGATTGAGGGGAGGAGACAAAAGCCCAGCACAGAGAAAAAGGCATAGTTAGCCCTTTTCGCCCAAGTCTTGGGAGTGGTGCGGGGAAGTTGCATTCAGCGGGTATAGAGCAAGTCCCTTGCCATAAAATCAGATATAACCAGCTGATTTTATTAACCTAAATGTTTATTAACCCTATAAAAAGTAGTCGACGATGACGCTTTGCGTCAGCAAACTAACTGAGTTGAGAGCCCTCTATATTATAGGAATAAACCGATGTTATACCCTCGGCACGTGGAGGCTCTATGGAAAATCAAAAAAACGCGACCCCTGACCCGTCCTTTGAAAAGTCATTCGCGACCTTGCAGGAGCTCGTAAAAAAAATGGAATCCGGCACCCTCCCCATGGAAGAGGCGCTGAAATGTTTTGAGGAAGGCGTAAAGCAAACGCGCTTTTGTCAGGAGAGTTTAACCGCGGCGGAACAAAAAGTTCAGCAACTACTCAAAATCACCACCGACGGAAAAATTGAAACGAAGAAGTTTGAAGAATGAGCGAACTCGGGTCTCTCAAATTTCCTGAAGAGTTAAAGAAACTCGCAGTGCCGGAACTTGAGATTCTCGCTGAAGAGATTCGACAAAGGATAATTTCGGTTTGCCTAAAAAACGGCGGTCACATCGGAGCAAGCCTCGGGGCGGTTGAGCTCTCGATCGCGCTTCACCGCATCTTCGATTCTCCAAAAGATAAAATTATCTGGGACGTGGGCCACCAGGCATACGCTCACAAACTCCTCACCGGACGGGAAAAGGAATTCGATACACTTCGGAAGTTCGAAGGGATGTCGGGTTTCCTGAGTCGCGATGAAAGTCCACATGATGTGTTTGGCGCAGGTCATTCGAGCACATCGATTTCCGCAGCGCTTGGTATTTCCATGAATTCGACGGATTGGTCGATCGCGGTAATCGGAGATGGCGCGATCACGGCGGGTCTTGCACTTGAGGCATTAAATAATATTCGAACGACGCCGAAAAAGGGACCTCTCCTTGTCGTTTTGAATGATAACCAGATGTCGATTTCCGAAAACGTAGGAGCCATTCACCAGATATTAAACGGCGGTGGGGCGGAAAGTTTTTTTTCGGCCTTTGGTTTGGACTATGTTGGGCCGGTTTCGGGTCACCATCTGGGCCAGCTCCTTGCAGTTTTAAACGGAATAAAAGAGAGCAAGTCTGAAAAGCCTATTTTGATTCATGTCCTGACCCAAAAAGGCAAGGGTTATGGTCCCGCCGAAACTCGCCCGGAGAAATACCATGGGGTTGCACCGATGAAGGCGCCACTTGAAAAGACTGACCCAACGCCGAAGGCGCAGGAAAAGTCATGGTCCGAGGTCTTTAGTGAAGGCCTCATTCGCCTTGCCGAAAAAGATGATCGCATCCATGCCGTCACTGCGGCCATGACGGATGGGACAGGTCTTACGGCCTTCGAGAGAAAATTTCCCGCTCGTGTCACGGATGTTGGAATTGCGGAACCGCATGCCGTCACTTTTGCAGCCGGACTTTCAACCACAGGAAAACGACCTGTAGTTGCGATCTACAGCACCTTTCTTCAACGCGCATTGGATGGAATGATTCATGACGTCGCTCTTCAAAAGCTTCCGGTTATTTTCGCTGTCGATCGCGCCGGAATTGTTGGAGCAGATGGCCCAACCCACCACGGAGTCTTTGATCTCGTTTATGCTCGCATGATCCCCGGACTCAGGATCTATACACCGGAGTACGTGGAAGATTTAGATTTTGCGTTAGAAGAAGCCCTCCAGCTAAACGGACCCAGCCTCATTCGTTATCCCAGGGGACCAGCGTTTTCGCGACAACGAAAACCAACGAGTGAGGACCTAGATGTAACTGGAAATGTCACTCATCCCACTTGCGCAATCATCTCGTTTGGGGTGGCGGGACGTAGAATCAAGAGTAGACCAGACACCCTTCATCTTCATGTCATTCGCTCAAAACCAATTTCTGAGAGGGTCTACCAAGAGCTCGATCGAGAAAGCTTGAAGGAAATTTATTTTGTTGAAGATGGAAGTCGGTCCGGAGGAATGGGCGAGGGTTTGCTGAGTGAGCTTACCAGGCGGAATCCAAAGTTGATCTCAAGGTTAGAGCGTATTCAAAATTTCGGCTACCCCGACGAATTTATTCCACACGGAACCCCACAGGAACTCGAAGCGTGGTTGACGAAGCGTGAACCAGCGCGCGCGGAGTTGATTCAGTGAGTTCGAAGAAGCGCCTTGATGTTCTTTTAGTGGAGCGGGGCCTCGCGCAGAGTCGAGAGCGCGCTCAAGCACTGATCTTGTCCGGGAATGTATTAGTCGAAGATCAACCTAGAACTAAATCGGGCGAGAGCTTTGATCCAGCGGTAGCTATTCGACTGAGAGAAGCGGATCATCCTTATGTGTCTCGGGGAGCGCTAAAACTTTTAAAAGCGATCACCGAGTTCAAAGTCGAAACGCAAGGTAGAGTCGGACTCGACATTGGCGCTTCTACGGGAGGATTCACCGAAATCCTTCTCTTAGGCGGAGTGAAAAAGGTTTTTGCTGTAGACGTCGGGCACAACCAGCTCGATTGGAAAATTCGCTCCGACCCCAGGGTAGTATCGCTTGAAAAAGTGAACGCTCGTTCCATGCCTTTTGAACTCATCAGTCAAACAGTTGACGTTATTGTCGTCGATGTCTCGTTTATTTCGTTAGATAAGATTTTTGGTCCCGCCTTGCAGTTTATGACCAGCTCATCGGATTTGATTACTCTGATTAAGCCCCAATTCGAGGTTGGGCGAGCAGAGGTAGGTAAGGGTGGAATTGTGACGAACCCGGAGGCGACTGAAACAGCGATCGAGCGCCTAACGGAATTCGCACTGGGCCTTGGACTCCAGCGGCTGGGCTTGATAAAATCTCCGATTACAGGGACCGATGGAAACGAAGAATATCTGGCTCATTGGAAACGGGTCTAAGCGAACGCTATTGAGCATAGCGTTCTCGCTCGCGTTCATTATTTCTTGCAGTGGGTGTAGTAGTACTCGTCAGCGACAGCAGGAAGCGGAAGCCAGAAATGCAAATCGACCACTCGTACTCGCGCCAGGCGCTACGGCCGCGCCGCAGCCAGAGCCGGAAGTCTCGGGGCCAGCAGAGCCGTTTGGTCCGCTACCTCCACCGAGCTCGATAAGTTACGCCGAAAATCCAGATCAGATTGTGCTTATTCTCGGTCCAGGAATTTCGTCTGGCTTCACCTACGTGGGAGTCCTGAAAGCATTAAACAAGTTGAAGGTCCCGATTCGCGCGATTTACGCATCGGAAGTGGGCGCACTCGTTTCAGCGCTTTATCTCACTCAGCCGAATATTAATAAGATGGATTGGGCGCTCCTGCAGTTTAACGAAAGAAACCTCATTCGCGAGAAGAAGCTCGTTTCATTTGATTCCCCAGAAGAAAAGCTTGAGAAAGCTCTCGACGACGTTTTAGGTAATATTCGAATTGAGGATCTGAAGACAAAAATCGGGATCCCTCTTGAAGAGGTTGAGTCGAAAACGGCGGTTTTCGCAGACCGAGGGGAACTGAAGGAAGTGCTTCGTTGTACCTTGAGCGGCGCTAATGGTATTCGGCCCTGTGTTCGAGGCGAGGGAAAAGTAAAGTATCGGGCTTCCAGTGGAAAAATCGGACAGACCTATCAGATCGCTCGCCAACAAGAAACCTATCCAATCCTCGTGGTGAGCGCAGGACACGAGGTTCCGCTACTTCTGAGAAAACTCATGGATTCACAGCACGCATTTTACATCAACGTTCCCTTGAATAAGTGGGACGATCTAGATTTGCGCAGAAAAAATCAGGCTGCATTTTTAGGTAAGCAGGCTATCGAGCAGAACGAAAAAGCCATCTTAAGTTTGATCGGAAAAGAGAACCCGTGAAGACATTCCGGTTTGGTTGGGCAATTAAAACGCTTTTCATCATTGCGATTGTGGGGTCTGGTCTCCTCACCCTGATTGGCGGAGGAGTGTTACTTTACTTTTCACATGCGCTCCCCAACATCATCACCGTAGAAGATTATCGACCTCGTATTGTGTCACAAGTGATCGCGAATAACGGCGAGACCTCGACCGTCATCGGTGAGTTTAAAATCGAACGTCGATATGTGATCCCTTACGAAAAAATGCCGAAACACTTAATTCAGGCATTTATCTCAGCAGAAGATGACCAATTCTTTAATCACCAAGGTGTGAACCTGGCATCCATCATTCGCGCAAGTATCGCAAACTTCCGGGCAGGACACGTCGTTCAAGGGGGTTCAACCATTACTCAGCAGGTGGCAAAATCACTGCTGCTTACCCCTGAGAAGAGCTTCGTTCGGAAGATTAAGGAGCTGATCTTAGCCAGCCAGATGGAACGGAATCTGACCAAACAACAGATTCTGTTTCTCTATCTCAACCAAATTTATCTCGGGCATTCCGCCTACGGCGTAGAGGCAGCGGCGAAGGTCTATTTTGGTAAAGACGTATCCGAACTTACGGTAGCGGAAGCCGCCCTGATCGCGGGGATGCCCCAGGCACCGGGAAAGTTTTCCCCGCACCTGAATCCAAAGAAAGCGAAGGAACGCCAAGCGTATGTTCTTCGTCGAATGTTTGAGAATAAATATATTTCTGAAAGCGAGCTTCGTGAGGCTCTGAATGAGAAACTCAAGGTTCACGACGAGATGGACGTGAATCCAAAATATAGTCCTTATCTTGTTGAGCACCTTCGTCGGCATTTAACAGAGCGTTATGGAAGTAAGGCTGTGAATGAAGAGGGGTTAACGGTCGTAGTAGATGTTGACCCGAGAATTCTCCAAGCGGCTGGAAAGGCTGTGAGGGCGGGGCTTCGAGAGATCGACAAACGCGCCGGATATCGGGGACCGCTCAAACGAATTAAAAACTCACAGGAACAAGAAGCGCTACTTGAGCAGATGCGCATCGATCTGGTTATGAATAGCCTAGGCTATGACGTCCTCATGCCGGACGGGCATCTGAATACACTTGAAGCCGTGAAGCTTGCGGGGATGAAGTCTGAAGCTGACCTGTTGAAACCCGATGAACTTTACAAAGCAGTGGTGACGGGCTCAGACGATAAACGAAGAGTTTTTACGGCCGCCATCGGTGTCGTGAAGGTCGAGCTTCCCTACGATGAATTGAAGTGGACGAAGCGAGTCCTTCCAACCGCGCTGGCTAAGGGAGACGTCGTATATATTAGAATGCTGAAGCGTGATGGAGAAAAAATCATCGCGACTCTTGAACAAGACACTGAAATTCAGGCAGCACTCTTTTCAATGGATGTCGTGAGCGGAAAAGTTCTGGCGATGGAAGGTGGCTATGATTATGTTCGTTCGGAATTTAATCGCGCCACTCAGGCTCAGCGACAAATGGGTTCCGCGTTTAAGCCTATGGTTTTTGCGTCTGCTCTTGAAAAGGGCTATACCCCCGCGTCCATTATTGTAGATGCGCCGATCGTCTACTCTGATGATGAGTCCGGTAAGTGGAAACCTAAAAACTTTGAGGAAAAATTTTACGGCGACACAACCTTCCGTCAGGCGCTGATTAAGTCGCGGAATATTCCAACGATTAAAATCGCCCAGGACGTTGAGATTAGTCACGTCATCGACTTTGCACGTCGTATTGGGATGACTTGTCAGTTTGCCCCAGATCTTTCTATGGCGCTGGGTTCGAGTACGACTTCATTAGCGGAGCTGACTCGGTCTTATGCTGTTTTTCCAAGGTATGGCCGAAAAGTGGAACCGATTTTCTTCTCCACGATCAAAGATCGTGATGGAAAAGTGCTTGAGGAGACAAAACCCAAAACCTTTCCGCCGGTCGACCAGGTTCTCAAGGCAGCGGCTCAAAACATGCCCGCTGAAACGAAAGCTCCCGGATCGGAGGGTGAAGCTGCCGACAAACAAGCGGGTCAGCAGAAGCTTCCCAACGGTCGAGTTCACCTCACGCTTCCGGTTTACCCACTCCCCAATGATCCGGATCAAGTCGTTGATCCACGAGTGGCATTCGTAACCACGCACCTCATGAAAGAGGTCGTGAGTTATGGAACCGGACATGAAGCAAAAGATTTGGGCCGAGTCGCTGCGGGTAAGACGGGCACCACGACGGATTCGCAGGACGCCTGGTTCATGGGATTTACGCCTGAAATCGTCACCGGAGTTTGGGTCGGCTATGACAATTTAAAACCGATTGGGAACAATGAAACCGGAGCCCGCGCCGCGCTTCCGATTTGGCTCGATTTCATGAAAGAGGCCGTCAAAAACATACCAGAGTCAGATTTCATTCCACCCCCTGGCGTATCCTATGCATCCATTCATGCTCAGACGGGAGCATTAGCGCCGCCGAATGCGTCGTACGCAATCAAGGAAGCCTTCATCGACGGAACTCAACCGACAGAAACCGTCCAGAATAATAAGACGGGAGAGCGCGCAGCCCCGCGTTCTACAAGCGATTTCCTTAAAGAAGACATCGAATAACGACGATGAGCTCCACATGGGAGCGTTACGTCGCTTAAACTCACCGGCCTCTCTTTCGATCCTTCTGCATCTTCTGCTGATGATGACTTGGTTTTGGTGTGCCCAGATTGCTCCAAGTTTAACTCAAGCGAAACACACGCAGCCGATCATCATTGAGGTGGAGCCCCTACCTGCTACGTCGAGTGATCAGTCGAAGCGCGTGGTGATGACCGAAAAAGGCCACATCACGAAGGAAGCTGACCCTAAAGCACTCTTAGGCGAACACAATCAGCTTGTAGATCGTCAAACCGTCTCTCAACAGAAGATGGGCGATGCGATTCGTGCAGCGATTGCGAAGCCTAAAGTCACCCAACAAGAAAACGCACAGAAAAAGGGTGGTTCCGTTATTCCGACTCTTTCACAGCTTGGTATCGCGCTCCCCAAGCCCGGCATGAAACCGGGTGAGAGCGATACCAACACTGAAGCTCAAGAAGCGGGCGCGTTGAATGCTCAGGTTCAGGGCGACTATGTGAAGGGTTATAAAGAAAGTGACCAAACGATGCTCAACACGCGTGAGTTCGTTTTCTTTGGTTACTTCCAACGCATTCGTTCCAGTCTGGATCGGGCATGGGAAAAATCTCTTCGCGACAAGCTTACGAAATATTTTTACCGCGGCAGATCGCTTGCGAGCGAGATGGACTACACGACTAAGCTTCTTGTGACCTTAAGTAACGATGGCCAGGTCGTCCGTGTTCAAATGCTCGGTGCATCAGGAGCAAAAGATTTGGACGAAGCTGCCATTCGTGCATTCAATGAGGCCGGTCCTTTTCCAAATCCACCAAAAGGGTTGATTGACACAACGGGCAAGGTATTAGTTCGTTGGGATTTTGTGCTGAAAACTTAAAGGTCTCAGATCAAGCGTTCTGCTTGAGTCGCTCTACGCCTTCAGAAATCAAGAATTGGGTCCAAATCTGATCGATTTTGCGGAAAGTCTGGATGACTTCGCGCGCTGCTTCGACTTCGGAGATTCCTTTTTCCGCAGCGTGAGTCTGAATAGAGTTGAGGATCGCGCCAAATGCGGTCTGTTCGATCAACCGATAAAGCTCGGCTGTCGATGAACTCATTTCTTCTGAACGTGTAGTTACTAAGGCTGAATTGAAAACTTGCGTAAGCCGTTCACGATTCAAGTCCGCATCCGCTTTCACTTGGTACTGGATCATTCGCTCTAACTTCCCCAACTGCTACTTCTGAGAGGGGTCAAAATACCTTTCGCCCCGGCACTTTCAAGAGGTGTTTGATGATTTTTTCGTCAAGGGAAAACGGGAAGCTGGAGAACGAAAAAAATCACTGATAAAGTCTAAGGAATCATCGTTTAGATTTCCAAGAACGGAAGGTCTTCATGTCCAATTCATCTTTTGAAGCGCGTCATATCGGTCCAGATCAGAAACAATCCGATGAAATGTTGAGTTTCTTGGGAGTGAAATCGATTCGTGAACTGATGGATTCGACGATTCCAGAAGGAATACGTTCGAAAGAGGAACTTAAACTCGATCCAGCGCTCTCTGAGCGCGAAGCGATTGAAAGAATTTTGGTCACCGCGAAGAAAAATCGGATTTTAAAATCTTACATCGGCATGGGGTATGTCGATACGATCGTTCCTCCTGTGATTTTGAGAAACGTTTTAGAAAATCCTGGGTGGTACACGCAGTATACACCGTACCAGGCCGAGATTTCACAAGGTCGTTTGGAAGCGCTGCTAAATTTTCAGACGATGATCATGGATTTTACAGGTCTAGAGATCGCGAATGCCTCACTTCTGGATGAGGGAACAGCCGCTGCCGAAGCAATGGCGATGGCGTTTGCGATTCAATCACGTGACAACACAAAGTCCTTTTTGATCGCATCCGATTGTCACCCACAAACGATTGCTGTTGTTCAAACGCGCGCAAAGTATATGGGAATTCCAACCGTCGTTGCAGATCCTGCGACTTGGGATTGGAAAAAACCGATCTTTGCGGCGCTCCTTCAATATCCGAACACCTATGGGGAGCTTTTTGACCACTCGGACTGGATGAAAAAGAATGCTTCGTCTGGCGGATTAAACATTTTGGCGTGCGATCTGATAGGACTTGCACTTCTGAAATCACCTGGGGAGTTGGGCGCCGATATGGCCGTTGGAAATACCCAGTGTTTCGGCGTTCCGATGGGTTACGGTGGACCGCATGCCGCATTTTTAGCAACAAAAGACGCCTTCAAACGACAAATGCCGGGACGAATTGTGGGCTTGTCGAAAGATGCGTTCGGAAAAAACGCGATCCGCATGGCGCTTCAGACTCGCGAACAACACATTCGCCGAGAAAAGGCGACTTCGAACATTTGTACGGCGCAGGTTCTGCTTGCGATCATGGCAAGCATGTACGCCGTCTACCATGGACCCGAGGGAATTCGCGCGATCGCAAAACAAATTCACGACTACACTTCGATTTTGGCAGCGTCGCTTGAGAAGCTCGGCTTAAAAGTGAGCCCTCATTTTTTTAATACGTTGAAGGTCTTCGTATCGGATTCCTCGAAAGTGATTTTAACCGCCGAGTCCCGCGGAATTAATTTTAGAAAGATTGATGCTCATACGGTTGGCGTGACGATTGATGAGACGACGACTAAAGAAGATCTCTTCTCGGCGCTTTCCGTTTTTGCAACCGCAGAGGGAAAAGCAAAATCCGAACTCGCGTCGAAAAAGACGGGAGCCATTCCAACAGCCCTCGAACGGAAGTCTCCGTATTTAACTCATCCGGTTTTCAACACGCACCATTCCGAAACCGAGATGCTTCGCTACATCACGAAGCTTCAGACCCGAGACCTTTCGCTCGCGCAGTCCATGATTCCACTCGGGAGCTGTACGATGAAATTGAACGCTACTTCGGAAATGCTCCCGGTGACCTGGCCGGAGTTTTCGAAGCTTCATCCATTCGTTCCAAAAAATCAGGCTGAAGGTTATCAGGAGATGTTGCGCGATCTAGAAAAGGATCTCGCTGAGATCACCGGATTTGATGCCGTGTCTTTGCAGCCCAATGCGGGCTCGCAGGGCGAATACGCCGGCCTACTTTCGATTCGCGCCTATCATGAATCGAGAGGACAGGGATCGCGCGATGTGTGCTTGATTCCATCTTCTGCACACGGAACGAATCCTGCTTCGGCTGCTATGGCAGGACTTCGTGTCGTTGTAGTTGCATGTGACAGCCAAGGGAACGTAGATCTGAACGATCTTCGCGCAAAAGCGACCGAGCATTCATCGAAGCTCTCGGCTTTGATGGTTACCTACCCTTCCACCCACGGTGTATTCGAAGAGTCGATTCAGGAGATTTGTAAAATTGTTCACGATCACGGCGGACAGGTTTATATCGACGGCGCGAATATGAATGCGCAGGTTGGACTTTGCCGTCCGGGTAAATTTGGACCAGACGTTTGTCACCTGAACCTGCATAAAACATTCTGCATTCCTCATGGCGGCGGAGGACCTGGAATGGGTCCGATTGGTGTGAAGGCGCATTTGGCGCCGTTTTTACCCAATCACCCCGTTGTTTCGTGTGGAGGTGAGAAAGCTTTTGGCGTGGTGAGCGCAGCTCCTTATGGCTCTGCAAGTATTCTTCCGATCTCGTATCTCTATATCAAGATGATGGGTGGAGGCGGATTAAGATCGGCTACGGAACGCGCCATTTTGAATGCAAACTACATTTCGAAAAAACTCGAGCCCCACTACCCGGTCCTTTATCGGGGAAAGAAGGGGTTCGTGGCGCACGAGTGTATCATCGACCTTCGGGCTATTAAGGATTCGACCGGAGTAGAGGTGGAAGACGTCGCAAAACGCTTGATGGATTATGGATTCCACGCACCAACGATTTCATTCCCGGTGCCAGGCACGATGATGATTGAGCCAACCGAGAGCGAGTCAAAACCCGAACTCGATCGATTTATCTCGGCGATGATTTCAATTCGAGAAGAGATTCGTGAAATCGAGAATGGAAAAGCAGACAAGAAAAACAACATTCTCAAGAACGCGCCCCACACCGCTGAAGTTCTCACGAAGACGGAGTGGAACTATTCTTACACCCGTGAGCGCGCCGCCTATCCGCTTCCTTACGTGAAAGAAAATAAGTTTTGGCCGTACGTTTCTCGAATCGACAACGTTTACGGAGAGCGGAATTTAATTTGTAGCTGTCCGCCGATTGATGCGTATCAGTAATCCGCTATTTGAGAGACTGAACGAGAGCGCTGTAGGCGTTTACATCCATTAGCGCATTCATCGCGTTCGGGTCGCTCGGAGTGATTTTCACAAGCCAAGCCGATCCATGAGGTTCGCGATTCAAACTGGACGGCTCACTCACTACGGACTCGTTGATCGCTGTGATTTTTCCCGCGATGGGAGAATAGAGGTCGGACACGGCTTTGATCGATTCAACCACTCCGAAAGTTTCGCCCGCTTTCACTTCGCGGCCCACTTTCGGAAGCTCGACGAAAACAATGTCTCCCAAGGCGCTTTGCGCGTGATCGGTGATCCCCACGGTCACAGACGAACCTTCTTGTTTCGCCCACTCGTGGTCTTTTGTGTACTTGAAATCTTTTGGGAAACTCATTTTCATTCTCCTAGTAGGGTCTTTTATAAAACGGAGTCGGGACGACTTCAGCTGAAATCTTTCTTCCGCGGATATCGACGGTGACTTTATTACCGACTTCGCTTTGTGAGGTTTCTAAATAGACAATTCCGATCGATTTTTTTGAACACGGAGATTGGGTCCCGCTGGTGACCCAACCGATTTCTCGACCACCGTCCGCGGTGAAGAGCTTGTAGCCGGTTCGTGGGATTCCTGCCTCTTTGAGTTCAATTCCGACCAGTTTCTTTTTGAGTCCCGCGGCTTTGGCTTTTTCGATGTAAGGGCGTCCCATGAATTCGCCTTTATCGAGTTTCACGGCCCAACCAATGCCCGCTTCGAGAGGGCTTGTCTCATCCGTTAACTCCTGTCCGTAGAGAGGGTATTTTACTTCGAGTCTCAGAGTGTCGCGCGCACCTAAGCCGCACGGTTTGAGCCCGTCCGAGACACCCACTTCCAGGAGCGACTTCCAGACTGTAGGGCCATCGTTCCAAGCCATGTAGATCTCAAAACCATCTTCACCGGTGTAGCCTGTGCGACCCAAGATTACGGAAACACCGTTTTTGAGTTTTCCCTCCGCGAACATGAAGGTCTTAATTTCGCTCAGTTTACCGTCAGTCAGCTTTTGAAGTATCGCGATCGCTTTAGGTCCCTGAATCGCGATTTGGCTGTATTGAGCGCTTCGGTTTTCGAAGAGGCACGAAAATTTCTTTTCCGAATGAATTTTCTTCATCCAGCTGAAGTCCTTGTCTGTGTTCGATGCGTTTACGACAACGAGAAACTTCGTTGTAGAAAACTTGTAAACAATTAAGTCGTCAACAATACCGCCGCGATCATTACAGAGGGCTGAATACTGGGCTTGGTAAGGCTTTGCCGACTTCAGATTATTCGACACACAAAAATTTAAAAATTCTTCAGCATCGTTACCTTCAACCCAGAACTCTCCCATGTGGCTCACATCAAAAAGTCCTGCGGCATTCCGGCAGGCCAGGTGCTCGTCGATGACGCCTGTATATTGTACAGGCAGTTCCCAACCGCCGAAATCAATGATGCGGCCGTTCAGTTTCACGTGTTCGTCGTAAAGCGCAGTTCGTTTTAGGCTCATTTTTTAGCTCTTCGTTCAGCAGAAATTAAAACATTATCCATGAGGCCCCAGAGGGTCATTGGACCTACTCCGCCCGGCACAGGAGAGATCGCTCGTGCGACTTTCGACACCTCATCGAATTTCACGTCGCCGATGATTTTGTTATTTGAATCGCGATGAATGCCGACATCGATCACGACGGCTCCAGGGGAGATGAAATCTTTTCCGATGAGGTGAGGCCTCCCTGCAGCTGCGAATACGAAGTCAGCTCGTTTTGTTTCCTCAGCTAAATTCGGGGTTTTCGAGTGGGTAATCGTTACGGTTGCGTCCTTTGCGAGCAGGAGAGCCGCGAGCGGTTTTCCAACGATCGGGCTTCTTCCCACTACCACGCAGCGTTTTCCCGCCACACTGAAGCCGTTTGCTTCCAGAAGCTTCATAATTCCCTTGGGTGTGCAGGATTCAAATCCCTCAAAGGACTGCCACATCTTTCCAGAAGTTTCCGGATGGAGTGCATCTACATCTTTTTCTGGATTTACCCAGAAGAGGACGTCTTCGTCTTTAAAGCCTTTTGGGAGTGGGCGTTGAACTAATATCCCGTCCACAGCAGGGTCTTTGTTTAGGTCTTGGACCACGCGATGAACTTCCGCCGGGGTCGCGGCTCCAGTAAGGCGTACAACTTTTCCATCCACACCAATTTCGGTCGAGAGCTTTTCTTTCATGCCGACGTAAATTTTAGATGCGGGATCATCGCCCACAATGACGACGCGCAAAGAGGGCGCGCGCCCAAGTCGAGCGGTAAGCTTTTGGCATTTTTCACTCAAACGTGATTTTTCGCGTTCGAGCAGGGCTTTTCCGTCGAGGATTTGCATGTCTTTTTTTCTCACAGAAGGGGTGTTTTTGAGGAGGAAAAAGAAAACCCTGACAGTAAAAAAATGCCTAAAAAAGCGGCAGATCATTCCACACTCGGGCGGAAAAAAACTCCCCCTCAAAACACACATCACACGAAATGATTCAGGAATTACTGCGGCATGCGTATTGCTGAAATACTTGCCGAGAGGCAATCGAAAACACACTCGCTTCTCGGGGGGAAGGTTCACTTGTCAGCAGGTATTTGGGCTTCAGTTTCTGGAGCTAACGCACGAACGCAAGTCGTCGACACTACCGCCAACAATTTGGCGAACGTGAACACCGATGGCTATAAAAAGGACTCGCTCGTGTTTCAAGAATACCTCTCGAGCGTCGAACGCGATCAGAACCACCCAAGCGTTAAGTTCGGCCCCGTCACGGATAGGGATCTCAACTATCTGGGCGATAAGGACACCTCACAAGTCATCGTGAACGGCAGCTACACAAACTTCCGACAAGGTCCGATGAAGGTGACGCGCTCACCGATGGATGTGGCGCTTGAAGGACCGGGCATGATCGAAGTGAGTTCCCCAAGTGGGACGCTTTACACGCGCCAGGGGACATTAAAAATTGCGGCTGATGGAAGAATCGTGACGAAGGAAGGGTATCCCGTCTTGATGCAAAAAGCTGGTGGCATCGCTCAAAACACGCCAGGTCTTCCAGGTGGTGTAATTCCAGGATCATTATCGGATCCTGAAGTGGCCAGCCGATTCATCAACGTAGCCGATCGCAACACGGCGATTACAATCACCGACGAAGGCGAAATCTATTCCGCACAAGATCTGATCGGAAAACTCAGCGTTGCAGAGTTTAAAGACACATCGAAACTTTTCAAGATGGGTGGACAGTACTTCAGAAATGCAGACCCCACCAACAATCCGCCCGCCGTGGCTGCAAAGACGATTGTGCATCAGGGAATGCTCGAGGGTTCAAACGTGAATCCGGTTGAAGAGATGACAAATTTAGTTAAGGCCCACCGACATTTAGAGGCCGACATGAAATCCATCAAAACGTTCAGCGATATGATGGGCAAAGAAGCCAACGAAATTGGAAAACCTTGAGGTAACGACGAATGATCCGTTCTTTATCGACAGCCGCTACCGCTCTTGAAGCCCAACAGGCGAATATCGAACGTCTGTCCAACGACTTGGCGAACGTCAACACGGATGCGTACAAGCGCTCGCGCACGGAATTTAGCGAACTCATGTATCAAACTGAAAAAGAGCCTGGAGCACAGGTTGGCGCAACCTCACAGACGCCCGTTGGAATTCAAACGGGGACCGGAGTGAAGGTCGGAGCAACTCACAAGATATTTGAGCAGGGTCCTGCAAAAATGACAGGTAACCCGATGGACATCATGATCGAGGGTAAGGGCTTTTTTCCGGTGCAGAAACCGAACGGTGAAATCGCTTACACCCGCATAGGTTCATTCCATAAAAACGCTCAGGGTCAGGTTGTGCTTTCAAACGGCGCGCAGCTTATTCCACAGATTAACGTTCCGAGTAACGCCGTCAACATGACCGTTTACCCGAATGGCGAAGTACGCGTGATGATGCCAACGGGTGAAGAAAATACCATCGGACAAATTCAACTCATCACGTTTGTGAATGAATCAGGTCTCCTTTCGTCGGGCGAGGGCTTTTATAAGCCGACCGTCGCAAGTGGTGCCCCGATTCAGACCGTTCCTGGTGAAGACGGGGTGGGCGCTCTAGCCCAAGGTCAGCTCGAAGGCTCAAACGTGAACGTGGCAAACTCAATGGTCGATATGATCCAGACTCAGCGTGCTTATGAGATGGGCACGAAAATCATGGGGATTGCGGATCAAATGCTTCAGTCGACGATTAACGTGAAATAACCAGGGAGATAGGCGCTTGAAATTTTTTAGCAAACTACTGATTGGATTCGTCTGCGGAGTAGCCCTCTCTCATTTCGGCTGGGCTGCAGAGAAACTTAACAACGAGAATCCAGATTTAGTCGTGAAAATTACCCAGGCTTTAGAGTCCCGCTTTCCTGGGGCCAAGATCAATTTACTGACCACGCCTCAGTGCCAGGGAAATTGTGTTGCGAATCATGTTGAACTCGTTCAAGAAAATGGGACCGGCGTGGCAGACTTCCGTTACTCGTTCGTTGAGAGTCCGAACCGACTAGACTCCAGCAAGGTTCAGTTCACCGCACAGATGCCCACCTGGATCGCAAAACGAAGAGTTCGCCCCGGCGAAAAACTCACCCACGATGATTTCGAAAAGGGATCAGTCGATGTGTCTAGAGGTCTCGCGTATCAATATCGCGGAGTCATGTTGAATGAAGCGACCGACATCGATTCCTTGCAGGCGCGACTCACAATTTTAGAAGGTCAATATCCACTTTCCAACGGAGTTGAAAAGGTGCCAAGCGTTCGAAAGGGCGACATGGTCCAGGTGAAACTTACGTCGGGAGACATTCAACTCATGACCCAGGCTGTTGCACAGGAGCCCGGTTACGAAGAACAAAAAATTCGAGTGATCACACAAAAAGGAAAACGTGAGCTGACTGGAATGTTGAAAGAAGGCGGAATTGTTGAGGTACGTTTATGAAGCATATTTTCCTATCTGTTCTAGTCGCAGTTTCATTTACAGGCTGTGGAACCATGTTCGGGCTCCGACCTGACTTTGATGATTCTAATGCTTACGAAAACGAACCGACCATCGGCGGATCCTACAGTGAAGCTGGCTATCTCGACGAGGATTCTGGACGAAATCCTGCAAACATCGATCCGGGCCATAGTGAGCGGACATCTACTGGAAAATACGGTGGTCAAGGTTCTTGGCTTGATAATGGTGAGGCAGTTCGAGGTCGTCAGGCTTATTCACGTCAGTCCGAAGACGGTGTCGTGAGTTATTCATCAGCACCGAATATGAATGTTCCCTCGAAGAGAGGGTACAAAAACGGCGCGCGCGCTACCCGCGACGATTTCATCGACGATGCTAAAGTCGATGGTTCACTCTGGACATCAGATGGCCAAACTAACTACTTCCTCACGAAAAACCGCATTCGCACCGTAGGGGACATCATTTCTGTCACCGCTAGCGATGATTTCGTTCGGGATGTCGCATTCGAGTTAAAGCGATCTCTTACTCCCGATGAGAGAGAGGCGGAATTGGATCTCGCTCAAGAACGTCTCCGCAGAAAAGCATACGGCTTACCTGAAGACGACAAGGGCGATAAAGTTGCGAGTAGCGCGGCCTCAGCAAGCAGAAAACCTGCGGCGGACGGATCGACTGAAGAACCGAAGGAAGTCGAAGTTCCAAAGGCGACCTTCGCCGATGTTGACCTTCGTAAATCGATGGACTTCAAAACCGGCGATCAGTCGATGGCCGAAGTGGTGGAACGTTATCCAAATGGAAATTACAAAATCCGTGGCGTGAAGAAGATCAGATACAGAAACGGCTATCGCATGATCAATTTCGTTGCGATCGCGAAGAACTCAGACATTGGCGAAGACGATAAAATCGACGCAGGAAAGCTATATGAATATCGAATTGAAACAGCTCGCTAAAAATAGTTTTGCGCTGATCACCTTCCTTTCCATTGTTCTTTTTCCGGGAACCGTTTTGGCGGCACGGTTGAAGGATGTAGCGGAAGTGAAAGGTGTTCGCGAGAACATCCTGATCGGCTACGGGATTGTGGTTGGACTAAAGGGCACGGGGGATTCCAGCGCGGAGGTTACGAGCCAGTCGCTCGCCCGACTTTTTAATAAGCTGGGTCTTGATGTCGCCGGAAACGCGGCGATCAAATCGAAGAACGCCGCAGCGGTCATCGTCACCGCGAAGCTTCCAGCATTTTCTCGCGCGGGAAATCGAATTGATATCACGGTTTCTTCGATTGGAGATGCTCCAAGCTTAGAGGGCGGAACTCTTCTCGTCACCCCCCTTCGGGCGGGAGACCAAAACGTTTACGCAGTCGCACAGGGACCAGTTTCGATCGGTTCTGTTGCGGATGGTTCAACAAAGAACTTTCCAACCGTTGGACGCGTGATGGCTGGAGCGACGATCGAGAAGGATATCGACACGAACTTCGCTGCGAAAAAGAGTGTACGACTCACCCTCCACTCGCCTGATTTTACGACGGCGGCCCGCCTTGCTGTCTTAATCAACGGCGAGCTCGGGGGAAAATACGCTTCTGCACGTGATAGCGCGACGATCGATCTGGTCGTTCCGTTCAATTACGAAGGGAATACAGTCGAGTTCATGGCCGCGATTGAAAACATTCAAGTGAATGTTGATACAAAAGCCAAGGTGGTTTTAAACGAACGCACGGGTACGATTGTTATGGGTGAAAAAATCACGATCACCCCAGTCGCAATCTCACATGGCGATCTTTCAATCGAAGTGAAAGACGCTCCTAAAAATGCGAAACCGGCTCGGGTTGCTGAATTGAGGAGCGGCCCAAACGTTTCGGACCTTGTGAAGGCGTTGAATACACTTGGGGTTCAACCGAAGGACCTCACTGCAATTTTTCAAACTCTGAAAACGATGGGCGCTCTGCAAGCTGAATTGGAGATTCTGTGATTACTTGGAAAGATTTTGTTTTGGATGATGTGATTGGAGCAGTTCTTTCACCCGAAATTTTCGAGAGCGATGATTTATTAAAAGTTTGCCGCGAACCGCGGTCAAATCGGACGTGTGACATGGATGTTGCTGATCGTGTTGCGCTGATCCAGGAAACAAGGCACGCAAGCGAGCCTAAGCGGAATTCAAACACAGGATGTGTGCGACCCGCCGATGGTCTTGAGAGTCTTGAAGCCAGCCAACCAACTCACAGGGATGTGGGCGTTACGAGTGGCCAAAGCGGTTTACGGCAGAGGGGGGCTGGATGACCCGAATTTCGGGCCATCTTCCCCCCTCACCCCCCAACAACCTAAAAACCGAGGGAGTTCCCCTCGGTAAGCAGGTTGGAAAAGGGGGCATTCCTGTGCGCCAAAATTCTGGCGCCCAGGGAGAAAAGAAGATCGATCCAGAAGTCCTCCAGGCTGCCCAAGGGATGGAAGCGATGTTCCTGGACACCATGTTTCAGGTTATGCGACAAACCGTCCAGGACAACGACATGAACCTCGAGAATACTGCGACAAAATTAGAGCGGTCCATGATGGATTCTGAGCTCGCACAAAACGCCGCGAAGACAAGCGGAGTGGGCTTGGCCGAGCAGATCGTTGCCTATCTTGAAGCACAGGGTTACAATAATAAGGCAGGTAGTTCCAATGAAGGAACTCCCAGAAGTTATGCGGGCCGTACAGGAGGTACCAAATGAAAGTAAATTCAACTGCAAACCCACGCGTGCAATCGACGCAATCTGAAAAGATTCAAAAGTCCGATCAAGCATCACGCACGGAAAAGTTACGACAGATTGAAAAGGCAAAGCAGGAGTACAAAACTCCCGCTTCTTCTTCTTCATCCACCAATACGGAAATCTCCGCGACCGCTAAGGACGCCGCAAAAGCTCACGCTGTTGCCGCATCTACACCGGATGTTCGTGAAGATCGCGTTGCTGAATTGAAGCGGAAAATCGCTGAAGGAAGCTACAAAATCGATTCCGATGCGATCGCTGAGAAAATGATCGGCGAACACAGCGCGATGTAATTTAGACCGAAGTCAGTCCGCTCAGACCAGGATGGTTTGAGTGCACGAAATCAGGAGGATGAACGTGACGGGCGAGCTCTCGATACAAAAAATTTATGAGGTTCTTCAGAAGCTCGTCGGCCTTCACCGGCAGCTTTATGAGTCTTGTCGTGCCGAGCGTGACGCGCTTGTCGCGGCGGATGTGAAACTCATTCAAGAACAAACACACGCAAAAGAACTCGTTATTGAGACGATCAAACAGTACGAAATGCAGCGGATCCGCGCGTCTGCAAGTCTCTCCCTCGATTGGAAAATTCCACTCGTAGAACTTTCTTTAACTCGAATCATTCAGGAACTTGAGCCGAAGCAGCCGAAAGAGGCTGAAAAGTTCAGAAGCGCGCTCAACGCCCTAACGGTCCTGATCGAGCGCTCAACGAAGATGAATAACTCGAATCGCGAGTTTCTAGAGCGTTCCCTCGAACACGTTCACGAGATGAAGAGAAATGTCTTAGGTGAAGCGGCCCCTCAAAGTGACACCTACGGCTCACAAGGCCAAAAAGTACCGGGAAATCCCGGAGCACGATTTATTTCGCAGGAGGCGTAAGAGTTTAACGACTCGAAGAGAACGATGGGTTTACCTAATGTGATGCAAACTGGACGAAGCGGAATGGTCGCTGCTAAAGCGCAGATGGCCACGACTTCGCACAACATCGCAAACTCAAACACAGAAGGTTACTCCCGTCAGCGCGTTCAGCAGAATGCGGATGTATCTTTTCCACATGGTTCGAAAAACCGTATTGGTGGTGGAACGATTCTAGCGCGTACGGAACGCGTGAACGATCAGTACATTGAAAAACAACTTCGCGATTCTGGTCGAGAACTCTCTCATTACGAAGAAAAAGACATCCTTCTCCGCCAGACCGAAGACATTTTTAACGAGATGGGCGGCGAAGGTCTGAATCGATTGATCGCGCGCTTTTTTAACGACTTCAGAAAACTTGGTAACGAGCCAGATAACGAAGCCGTGCGCCAGTCCGTTCGAGAGTCTTCCGAAGCCATGGTGAAAGACTTCAAACGCATTCGCGCTGGAGTCGAAGAAGTTCGAAAACACGCCGACGCTCGCCTTGAAGGATTCTCGGGTGAAGTGAACGCGATTGCGGAAACGGTACGTGACCTGAACATTAAAATTAAGATTCAGGAACTGTCGGGAGCTGTCGCAAACGATCTTCGAGATCAGCGCGATCTCGCGATGAAAAAACTTGGAACTTACGTTGATACCTACGTGCACTACGATAAGGACGGAGCATTCAACGTCGATATTCGTGGAGTAGGACCCCTTGTTAACGGGCCGAATGCCTACAAGTTTGGTGTAGAGAGAAATCCGGCCGATGACCAAGGAAAGCCGGAAAACTCTTATACCCTCACTTTGGGCGATAAAGCTTACCGTGATGTTACTCACGTGATTAAGGGCGGAAAAATGGGCGCGATCATGGATGTGCGCGACCAAACGCTCAATACGATTTTAGCCCGTCTCGACGAAATGGCGTCGATGATTACCACTTCCGTAAACTCCCTCCACCAAGAGGGTTTTACGAAAAACGGAGTGAAGGGCGTTCAGTTTTTCAAAAACCTTGCATCGAAAGACCGTGCTTCTGAATTCATGGAGTTGTCTGATGCAGTGAAATACGACGTGAATAATATCGCTGCGGCCGGTATTCCAAATGCCCCAAGCGATAACCGTATCGCGATTGCTATTTCTCAACTTCAAAATCTTCGAGTGATGGATGGTGGAACCACCAGTATCGATGACTATTACAACGGTATGGTCAGCGATGTGGGTGTGATCTCGGGTCGTAATAAAGAAGCAATGACCCAACAAAAGGACATCCAAAACCAACTGGCTAAAATTCGTGAACAAACTTCGGGCGTTTCGCTCGACGAAGAAACCGCTAACCTCCTTCAGTTTCAAAGAGCATTTGATGCTTCTGCGAAAGTGATCCAGGTCGCGGACGATTGTTTGAAGACAGTACTGGATCTGAGACGATGATCGGCGTTGAAAGAGGAATGAAATAGATGCGCGTGAGCGATAACACTAACTTCGACACTGTACGGGACACGATTCGCCGTACTAAGGGACGGATGGAAAAACTCCAGACCCAGTCCTCGACGTTGAAAAAAGTGAATACGCCATCCGATGATCCGGTAGGCGCGTCGAAGATTCTCGAAATTCGCACCGATAAGGTGAATAACGAACAATTCATTAATAACGCACGCCTTGCTGAAGCAAATCTCAATAACAGCGAAACCGCGCTTGCCGAACTTTCTGACATCATCATTCGCGCAAAAGAGATTGCGATCCAACAAGCGAGCGGTGCGAGTGCAAACGAGGACACGCGCCTTGCGATCAGCGAAGAAATCACGCAACTCTATCAAAGTGCGATTGCAGCAGGGAACCGCCGCATTGGTGACCGATACCTTTTTGGTGGATATAAAACCGACAAGCCTCCGATCAGTGCCGATGGAAAATACTTAGGCGACGAAGGCTCTCAAATGGTTGAAGTCGGCCGTGATGTTTTCATTTCGATGAACATTCCTGGGAACGAAGCGTTCAACACGAATCCAAGATTAGAGAGAAATTCGGTTGAACCAGGCGATGCTCCCGAGCTGAAGATGAATAACGGCGGAGCAAGGAACCTTGCTTCTGTCCAAAAAGATGGGAACCCAAACGATCCCGGACAGGTCGGTC
>CAYOJT010000006.1:0-24325 GCA_964404365.1 uncultured Bacteriovoracaceae bacterium | reverse complement strand
TTTTTCGGACTCACTACAGCCAGGATGGCGAAAGTAGTGGAAAGCCAGGATGGCTGGTCCGCAAAAATCTCTTTTTCTATTTGAGTATCCTGAATGCTTCTAGAACAAGGAGCCGGGTCGCTTACTTCTTAGCGTCCACCAATTCCTTAAATTACTTACCGACCTTAAAGAAAGGCACGCGCTTCGGCGGAACTTGAACGACTTGACCGGTCTTAGGGTTACGACCCTGATAACTTCCGTAGTTACGGTTCACGAAAGAGCCGAAACCACGAATCTCGATACGATCATCGCGCTTAAGAGCGTCGCACATCATATCGAAAACCATGTTCACAACAATTTCGCTCTGGCGGTGTTGAAGATGGGCTTTTTCCGCAATGATGTTAATCAGATCGGCTTTCGTCATGGGCTTAAATGCTCCTTCATTTAAAAGTCTAAGCCTGAACCCCATAAACGCAAGTCTTTTTCAGCAGTTAGAAGGGATAACGCGGCGAGTATCGTCAAATCCCGCGCGGAGCCTGTGTTTTCAGACGATCAATGCCGGATAAATCCGAACACAAGTTCGAGCGCAATCAGTGCAATGACAATGATCTCGAGTAAAAACTCTCGCTTTGATTTCACGAGGTCTGCGATCACTTCAACGGACTCCTGGATAATCTTCGACTTATATTCCACCGCCCGATAGCGAATATCGATCTCGAGCATGATCTTCAGATCATGGAAAACCTTATCGAGTTCCGGATCATCCCAGGTCTCGTCCGGGCTATCGACGATGTAGAGATTGGAAATAATATCTTGTTTAGCGGAGAGGCACATCCCGACGAACTTGAGCATGTCGTCTTTCGAATCGACGAGTTTACCGCGGACCTCGAGGTTTTTCGTATAGACCGTTGCGCGCTCGAGGAGGTTCTCGATCAGGATGTCGTAGTAATCGAGGGCGGTACTTTCGGCCACCAGCATACAGATGATTTTGATCTTAGGAAAACTGAGTCGCCCCATTTCGACGCGATCGAAAGAAACTTTATTTGAGCGGGGATCGATCTCGTCGGGCTTCTCCTCGACCATGAACACTTCGTTCGTGTCCCCGATTTTAGATCCTTCTTTCGTCTCTCGGATGAGCGCGAGGTACTGGACCTGAGTTGAATCTGGCACATTGAAGAAAACCGCAGAGCCGTAATTATACACGAACAGGTACGCGGTCTGATCAATCCTTACAATCATCTCATAGTTCGAGAACGATTCGACGGGATGAGGGACGCGGTCCTTCAGCTCTTTCAGTTTCAGTTTTTCGGCGACGTGAGCCGCCATTATTTTATACGTAGTAACCATGAACTTTAGCAGGATGCGCTTAGTGGTGCTTGACCTCTTTAACGCCCTTTGCCCCCCAAAGCGCTAAATTGAAGCGCTTCTGATCGCGGCGATGGCCCGCATATTTCATATGGATATGGCTGAGATCACCCTTGGGTGAAACTTCAAAACTCTCGAGCGATAAATCGTGCTGCCCTAGGAGTTCATTAATCGCCTGACGAACCTCTCCGTCGGCGTCGTCAATGAGAAGCTCGGTAGCGAATGTAATCGAGCGACCAATGACCTTGTCTTCGAAGAAACTGATCCCAACAAGAATCGTGACCGTAAACACCGAGAGCGCAAACGCGAGATCGTGAAACCCCATCCCGACAAGAACCCCAATCGCCGCCACACACCAAATCGTGGCCGCAGTGGTAAGACCCATAACCGTTCCGCGGGCCTGAATGATCGCTCCCCCGCCCAAGAATCCGATACCCGGAATGATCTGAGCCGCGATTCGGCTCGGATCACCGATGTATCCTCGTCCCACGTGCTCAAGGGACATCAGAACCGAAACCGCCGTCAGAATGGTTGAACCCAGACAGATCAAAACGTTTGTCTTAATACCGGCAGCCTTCCCTTTTAACTCGCGCTCAAGCCCGATTAAGCCGCCACAACAAACTGACAACAGTGCCTTGATCCCGAAAAAATGAAGGAGCTGGGCAGTTGTCCAATTCGCGGGATGCAAAAGGGTATCTAAATTGAGGTTCTGATCCATAGAGACACTTTAAGGTGCGTCAGGACCGAGATGCAACATAGGATTAGAGCGCGCTGCGCGTTAATCCTGTGATCTAAAAAGGCAACTTCGATTTCGTTTAGGTCATGCGTCCGTGGCCGTGACGAACATCTTGGCCAGAAACAACGAAAATCACGTCTTCAGCAATGTTCGTCGCATGATCCGCGACTCGCTCTAAATTTCGAGCGATCAGAATGAGACAAAGCGCCTGCTCGATCTTCTTCGGGTCAGACATCATGTACGTGAGAAGCTCACGAAAGATCTGATCTTTCATCTGATCGATGGCGTCGTCGCGATCCAAAACATCTTGCGCAAGCTTCACATCGTTTTTAACAAATGCGTCCAAAGCTTCGCGAGTCATGAAGCGCGCCTGTTCTGCCATACGAGGAATATCGATCAGGGGCTTCAGAGCCGGACGATTCAAATATTCCTTACCGTTCATCGAGATATTCACAGCCTGATCGCCCATGCGCTCGAGGTCCGTATTAATTTTTGTCATCGCTAGAATCGAGCGCAAATCCTGCGCAAGAGGCGACTGCGTCGCAAGGAGCTTCAAACAGTCTTCATCAACCTGCATCTGAAGATCGTTAATCTTCTCCTCAAATTCATGAACACGTTTAAAACGCTCCTGATTTCCATCCAGGAGACCTTGTGTCGCTTCTTCAATGGCTTTCTCGACAAAACCTCCCATCATGAGAAGTTTTTCTTTTAATTTCTGTAAACCAGCGTCGATTGAACGATCCATAAAAACTCCCCCTGCTCCCCTTATTAACCGAAACGACCCGTGATGTACTGTTCAGTACGTTTATCTTTAGGAATTGAAAAGAGCGTTGAGGAAACATCGGTCTCCACAAGCTCTCCGTTTAGAAAAAACGCAGTAAAGTCGGAACAACGGGCGGCCTGCTGCATGTTGTGAGTCACGACAATAACCGTCACATCTTTTTTTAACTCTTGTAAAAGCTCTTCGATCTTCGCAGTCGAAATCGGATCGAGCGCCGACGTCGGCTCATCCATCAAGAGAACAGGAGGATTCACAGCAAGCGCGCGCGCGATACAAAGACGCTGCTGCTGACCGCCTGAGAGCGACGTCCCCGGTTGTTTTAACTTGTCTTTTACTTCGGTCCAGAGTGCCGCCTGCTTTAAAGCCCGCTCCGCAGCTTCTTGAAGCTTCTTTGGATCTTTTTTTCCAGCTAACGTCAGCCCAACAACGACATTGTCGAAAATCGAAAGCGATGGAAATGGGTTTGGTTTTTGGAAAACGATCCCGATCTTTCTACGAATACGAACAGGGTCGATCGCGCTGTCGTAAATATCTTTTCCATCGAGGATGACTTCGCCTTTCATGTAGGCGCCGGTCACCTCTTCGTGCATTCGATTTAAACAGCGTAAGTACGTTGATTTTCCACAGCCTGAGGGGCCAATTAAGGCAGTAACAGTATTTGGAGTGAAAGCGAGATTCACGTCTTTCACGGCGTGGAAGGCACCAAAGAATGCATTTAATTTTCGAGTTTCTAGAATAGGCTTCATCATTATTTCTTCCCCCGCACGACTAAACGCATGGTGAGGTTTGCTACTAATACGAAGAGGACGAGAACCATGGCTCCTGTCCAAGCGAGCTGATTCCAATCGTCAAACGGCGAAATGGAATACGTGTAAATCTGCACCGGGAGCGACGAAATCGGTTTTAAAATTCCATGCGACCAGTACTGCGAATTCAAAGCGGTAAAAATAAGAGGAGCCGTCTCGCCACTAATCCGAGCGACCGCAAGCATGATCCCGGTCATAATGCCGGACCGAGAACCCCAGACGATGATCATCAGAATAACTTTCCAGCGAGGAAGACCAAGCGCTAAACCAGCTTCACGGATGTGATCCGGCACGAGTTTTAAAACTTCCTCGGAGGTTTTCGCGACTGTCGGAATCAGAATAATCGCAAGCGCGACCGAACCCGCAAGCGCACTAAATCCTCCCATCGGAACCACGATCAATGCGTAAGCGAAAATCCCAAGAACAATCGAAGGAACTCCTGCAAGAAGCTCAACCGAGGATCTGAGAGTCTTTGTGAACCGAGCGCGCGGAAATTCCGCGAGATAAACACCCGCAGAAACGCCGATTGGGACTCCAATGAGCGATCCGAGCGCAACCATCAGTGCCGTTCCTTGAAGGGCGTTGCCAAGTCCACCACCCGTTTCGCCGACAGGTTTAGGGAGTTCACTAAAGAACTCGAGGTTTAGGCCTGGAAGGCCGCGCGCGAACACATAATAGAGAATCGAAAAGAGCGGAAGGATCGCAAGCGCACAGGCCACCGTCAGCACGCCCAGCATCAGGCGATTCTTAAACTTCCGCCTCATATCCATACGAGCGGATTCAGGATTCACCTGCAGGAGGCCCTTGGTTTCAGGCTTCATTTCCTGGGTCGCACTGATCGTCGAAAAGAGACTCATCGGGAGGCTCCCTTCAAGGAAAGTCGCTTCATGACCGCGCGAGCCGCCATGTTCACGAGAAACGAAACTAAGAAAAGCGCGAGTCCAACGTAGGCCAGAGACGCGATATGAATTTGGGAACCCGCCTCGGCGTACTCGTTTGCGATAACCGATGCCATGGTTTGGCCAGGAGCGAAGAGTGACGAAGAAATTTCATTTCGATTTCCGATCAACATCGTGACCGCCATCGTTTCACCGAGCGCCCGACCCAGTCCCAGAATGATCGCCCCGAAAACTCCAGACCAAGAACTTTTCACAACCGCGAGCTTAATCGTTTCCCAGTGGGTCGCACCGAGCGCAAGCGCAGCTTCACGTTGATAAACGGGGACCGCCTTAAAAACTTCACGACAAATCGCGGTGATCGTCGGCGTGATCATGATCGCGAGAATCACCCCTGCAGCTAACATCCCTACTCCGTAAGGGGGTCCCTGAAAGAGAAAGAGCCATCCGAAATTTCTACCCAAAAAAGGCTGCACGTAGAGACGAAGGAGTGGCGCGAGAAAAAACACGCCCCAAAGACCGTAAACGACGGACGGAATAGCGGCGAGCATCTCCACCATAAATCCCATGATCGTATCAAATGGCCGAGGTGCGATTTCATTTAAGAAAAGTGCGACTCCCATCGAAAGCGGAACCGCAATGAGAAGTGCTAGGAGCGATGAAACGAGAGTCCCGAAGATGAACGGGGCAGCTCCGAACTTTTCTTTCACAGGGTCCCAGTCCGTCGAGCCGAAGAATTTAAGGCCGAACTCGTGGAGCGCAGGCTTAGAGAGGACAACGAGGTAGACCGCGATCATCACGAGGACGATTACCACGGTCGACGAGATGACGAGTAAGATCCTCTGAAAGCGGGTATCGGCGGAGCTGAGTCTCATTTCTTCGCTCCTGATTTGATTTTCGGGAGTTGAGCACGGACACGCTTCACGAGTGCTTCGGGCAGAGGCGCGTAGGAAAGCGACGAAGCGAGTTTCTGCCCATCCAGCAGCGCCCAGTCGATAAAACGTTTTAAGCGTTCGGTCTTTTCAGCCACCATGGTTTCATAGACTAGTAAATACGTGAAACTGGAGATTGGATAGGCTTTTTTCCCGGCCGAGTTTGTAATCGAAACTCGAAAATCCTCAGGGATATCTTTCAATGCTCCGTTCGCAGCCTCCGTAATGCTGTCCGGAGAAGGTTTCACGAATTCGCCGCTCGAATTCTGAAGGAGCGCAACAGGTAATTTATTTTTATCGGCGTAAAGGAGCTCGACATAGCCGAGCGCACCCGGGGAGTGCTTCACAAATCCGGTCACGCCTTCATTCCCCTTACCACCCAAGCCCACGGGCCACTTCACCGCGGTTCCAGAACCGACTCGGGTTTTCCACTCGGGGGAAATCTTAGAAAGGTAATCTGTGAAAACTGCAGAAGTACCGCTTCCATCGGATCGGTGGACGACCATGATCGGAAGATCCGGAAGATTCATGCCGGGGTTCAGGGCCTTCAGTTTTGGGTCATTCCAGTAAAAAACTTTTCCGAGGAAAATTTCTGCGAGCACTTCTGCGTTCAGGCGAACTTCGCCGTTCAGTCCCTCAAGATTGTATGTGAGGACGACCGCACCCATGGTCATGGGAAAATGATAGATGGGCTGTTTTGCTTTCTTTAACTGTTCATCCTTCATGGGCGCATCGCTTGCGCCAAAGTCGATCGTATTTTCTAAGAGCTGACGGATGCCACCGCCTGAGCCGATCGACTGGTAGTTAATCTCCGAAGTCGGGTCGATTTTATGAAATTAATTGTACCATTTTGTGTATTGCGGATACGGGAAAGTAGCTCCCGCCCCAAGGATAGATACGACTGCGGGCGCCGCTTGAGCGGTCGAAGCGAGGGGGGTCAGGAACAAAGCGCATATTAAAAGAGCGGGCCTTTTAACGAGCGAAATCAGGGTCATAGATTAGCCAGAGGATAATGTAACGCGAGTCGTCTTGTGTTAGGAAACGATTAGATGTTAACCCATTGAAACTATGCAGGAACTTAAGATCTTAACGGGAATCGTAATTGCGTGCTCAGTGGGCGTTGTCATCTCGCTCGGGGGTGGGATTTACACCGCCTGGAAATCGAACCAAGAATACAAAGCTCAAGTCATTCCTGAATCTAAGCTCGCCGTTCCCGCAACGGCTCAGTAAACTCAAAGAGTAACGAATCCATTCTGCTTGGGTCCCATAGTTAAATGGATATAACAGCCCTTTCCTAAAGGGCCGTTCCAAGTTCGATTCTTGGTGGGACCACCATTTTGCAAGACTTTCGAACCACCAATTTGAAGAAAATTGGTGGTTTCGTTTTTAGAGGCGGAGGGCCGGGGGCCAGCCGAAGCCAGCCCCCTTTCGATCTCCGATTCTCCAGCGTAGAAGTCTATGTCAAAGCCCTCGGCGGTGACCTTCACCTTATGAACGAGGAGTTCGATGATTTTCGTTCGAACGGTTGCGTCAGCCGAATCGAGCTGCCCCAGTGAATTTAATAGCGACTGGTATTCAGATAGCTCGACGGGGAGTGAATTCGCCCCGGTGCTCGGTCCGAGTTCCTTCGCGCGGGTTTCCTGAGTTTTGATCTCAAGCTCGGTCTTTCGCATCAGCTCAAATACCGGCTCCGGGGACAGATCTGGTGGAAGATCGGCCAATCTCTCAGCCAGCCCTTCCAACCGACGTTTAAGATGCGTGATCTTTTGTTTTAGAATCGCGCTCTCGTTCCGAGCTTCGTCGGTTTCGAACTCCGTCCTCGCGTCGGCGATGAACATTTTAACGAGCGATTCGCTACGCATATGCGCTTCCACCTCTCGCCAGACAGCTTCTTCAAGTTTCGGGGCTTGGACTCGGACGTGGGTACACTTCGCGGGCTTCTCGTCCGTGCATTGGAATCGGCGATGGACGTTTCCATGATCGTAATAGCCGACTTTTCCGCCATTCCCGTTTGCGGTTTTCCCGACCATCGTGACACCGCATTCGGAGCAGTAGACCAGGCCTGAGAGAAGAAAGGGGAACCGTTTCGGAAAGTCAGGACGTTTTCTGCGGACGTTCGCTTTCATGAGGTTTTGGACGCGTTCGAAAGTGATCGGGTCAATAATGGCGTCCCAACACGCTTTCACTTCCTTTAGGTCCGGCCCTTCCTGGTAGCGCTTCACACCGATATAGACTGGGTTAGTGAGCATCGTGTACACGTTTTGGAACGTGAAGTGTCCGCGTCTCGGCTTCACCTGGCCACCTCCGTAGATGTCCCGCTTCATTTGGTAGCTGTTTCCGTTCAGCCACCGAGCCGCCCGGCTCGTAGTCCCCTCGCGTAAGAAGGCATCGAACGCTGCCCGAACGACGTCCGCCGCGTCCTCGTCTATGGCCAAGTACCCGCGTTTCTCGGGAATGAGTTTGTAGCCCATCGGCACCTGACCGCCGTTGTAGAGCCCGCGCTCGGCCCGTGCCTTGAAGTTTGCGCTAACGCGTTCCGAGACCTGGCGTCGCTCGAACTGCGCGAGATTTGCCATCGTGAGCATGACCATTTCCCCGCCAGCCGTAGAGGTATCGTATTGGTCCTTCATCGAGGCGAACTTGCACCCGTTCTCGCGAAAGAAATCGTTCATGGCGACGAAGTCCTTCACCGATCGCGAGAGGCGGGATAGCTCCGTGACCATGACTAGATTCACTTCCTTTCTTTTAATCGCCTGAAGCATCCGCTGTAGCTCAGGCCTTCTCATGTCCTTAGCCGACTTCCCGGCGTCGATGAAGACGGCCGAGATCTCTCCAAAGGACTGATTTTGGTTCCGGTAACGGACCTCGGCACGAAGCCGTTCTTCTTGGTTTTTTAAAGTCCCTTCGATCGTGCATTGTTCCTCGGTACTCGCCCGGATGTATAAGGCGATTCGGTAGCCTTTTTCGTTCGTAGCCATCATGCAGCCCTCCTTTTTGGGTGACTCAGCTCGGTTTCAAGATCTTCAAATTTGATTTCTGAACCGGGTTTTCGCTTCGAGTAAAAATCGTAAAGTAATCGGCTTAGCTCGCGGACTTGATGACGGTACTTCTCGGTTTGGATTTTCATAGAGTTCGCGCGGATGATTTTCGGCTGCCATTTCGATTGGCGCTTCCGCATCCCGCACTCCTTTCATTTTTATGGTTTCTTGCTTTCTTCCATTTCAATTTGTTCTTTTCAGAGATTCACTTTGATTCGTCTTCGCCTGTCCCCGCTCGCTCCCTCATCGTCTTTAGGATTCCGACCCCTTTCACTCGTAGAGGGGGAGGGGTCGGAATCCGTTAAAAGCGATGTGCTCTCGCCGCGAGCGGGGACAGGCGTCCGGGATTACGTGGGAATTTTCCATTCGTCCTGCTCACCGATGCGGAGGACAGAAGTGCTCACTCCGTGAGTAGTCGCGTGGTCAGGTTGCTTTAAGGCGAATAACTCTTCGATTCGGCAATCGGGGTGATCGGATCTTCGTATCATCGCGCGACCGCTGTCCCGCTCTAGATCCTCGAGTCTGGTCACAAGAAGCTCTGGCGCATTCTCCGAACGATCCCGGTTCTTCCAAAGAGGCATGAGCATTTTGGCGATTCGCTCGTCAGTGATGAGGTACCAAACGAAGCTGAGTTTTCTTTTTCGCTCGTATTCCAGGGTCACCTTTTTGTACCGAGCGAATCCCTTCGCCGTGAGTTCGAGCTCCAAGGCGACTGACTGAGGCCGTCCCTCGCTCTGAACGATCATGATCCCGTCGGGCACCTGCTTTTCGTTCGCGGCCTTGATGTTGTTCTCCGCAAGCTTTCGTTTCAGTTCCCACTCGGGAACGAATGTTTCGCCAAGACCAATGCTCTCTAGGTGCATTCGGACCGAGGACAAACGGACCTCGTGGCGGATCGCGTTCTGGTTATTGAACTTAGGCGGAGTGCCGTTATTCTCGGTCGCCTCATACCCGTGCCTCGTCATGATCCAGGCGTTTTCTCCGCCCGGAAGTCCTTGGACCCTCCTAATCAGTTCCTCATCCTCCAAAATCCGAAGTCTTCGGAGCATGGTCGTCTTGGCTACATTCGCAAAAAACCTGGCCTGGATTTGCTCGGTCGAGAGGATTCCATACCGGGTAATCGCGCCTAAAAGAGAAAGATCTCGTTTTTCAAGTCTCATACTCATCACCATCCTTTCGTTACTTCTTCGATGGCATCGGCTTTGACTTGCTCGGTAGAACGGGCTTTTAAGCGGGCTTCCTTCTCGGCTTGCCGTTTCTTCCATTTCTCATGTGATTCGATTTGACGACGAATTTCCCAGGCCTTGTTCTCCTCGTCCTGTTTTTTCCAGAGCATCTGCCGCTCGAGGTCTTCGATCGCAGCCCGGGCCTCTTCCTCCCGTTTTTTCACGGCGGCGATTCGGCGCGCCTTCGGATTAAAAACGAAGTGATGGAGGAGCATCACGATCGTGAAGATGACGAGAACGAATGAGGTCGAGTAGATGAAGATTCTCACGATCCAGCTCGCAATCGCTATCTCAGTTGTAAGTAGCCCATGGGCGAGCCGCCACGCCGGATTGCGTGGACCGCCCATCCCAGAGCTCTCAATGGCATTTTTCGCGAGCAATAGTCCGCAGTTGAACGCTCCGAGTGACAGCGCACCTCGGATCAGTAATCGGATGAATAGATTTTCCAAAGTTTACCTCCTTTAGCGGAGGCAAGCCCTAAGCATCATGGATACACGTCCGCCTAGACCTTGAATTGCGAGGATAGGCCGAGAGTAAGATCAAATGTTTGCGCGGATAAATCGGTATTCGGCCCTAAAAGGCTTTAGGCGGATTTCTCCCTGAGGTGCTTGCCCCGTTTTGTTTCAGTTCCGCCGGAAACACCTATTCAGGAAGTCGCGTAGAGTATGATCAAGTAGCCCGAATCCCCGCCCGGCGTTGGCAGAGCTTCGCGCCAGCGGCTTAGTAGCATGCACCCCAACAAACGCACAATAGGGTTACTACATAAAAATAATTCAAAAATTCTAACAATCGAGCCCATACGCGAGTATACGGGCGTTAAAGCCTAGGAAAAGCGCGCTTCCTATTTATGACTTAATGCGTTATAAATTCCGGCGTTGTTAATTTACTCTGCCGTCCGGCTCGCGGTTCCGGGTGCGTAGATAAACGAAGGAATCGCGGTCGAGCCTCAGCTCGAAGACATTGGATAAGCATTCACTCTCAGTCACCGCAAGTCGTGACGTAGAGCCAGTTTCCTGGGCCAATGTACGCTGTCGATGTACTGCCCGAAGCACTCGAACGCGCGCTCGACACACTAAAACCAGAGAGCGCGCCGTTACTGACGCTCGCGGCCGAGTTGACTGTAGTCGTGGCGTTAATTCCTGCGTCGACCGTACTCACCGTAAACGTACTCGGGGCGGATACCGTATTTACGCCTTTCATGAGACCTGCCGTGCTTGATGCTCCTGCACCTTGGGCGTAATACACTTCAGCAACTCCAGAGGACGTAAAGTTGAGCGCTGTCGCTATCGTTCCAATCGGGTTACCCAAGCCTGATACACCAACACTGCTCGCGACTGGATTCACTTGAACAGGCGACGTCCAACCCGCGATGTTCGCACAAAGCGCAACTGAACCGAGAGAGCATTTATTATAGTAAACGTTGTTTCCTGATCGATTATAGTACGCTATCCCTGGGATTCCGGAGCCATCGATTTTAACAGAAACACCTTGCCCAGAAGCCGCGACCGTACTGGCGACAACGGCAGCAGCCCATGTCGTTCCTCCATCAGATGAATAGGAGTATTTCGCACGCGTGCTCGCGATGTCGTAAAACGCGATGACGATGTTTCCATTCGAATCATAGTCAGTCGAAAGATTATAGATCCCGCTTGCGATTCCATCGACGGTTGTCATCGCACTCCAATTTCCAGTATTGGGATTCAATCGCGCTGATCGAATTCCAACTCCGGTTGCGTGTGAGTTAGCTACAATCATGACTGGATAAGTCACTCCACCACTCGTGTACATCGCAACCGATGTATCATCAAAAGCAGGCTGAGTGGCCACAGTGGTTTTTGAAACTTGAGGGAACTGATAACTTGTCCAAGTTCCCGACCCATCTGCACGAGAGTTGCTCACAAGAAAATAACGTTTCGACCCGCCGATCGTCGTTTCCTCAAAATATCCAATCCAGGGCCTACCATCCGAATCGTACGCAAGCGATGGGTGGTGCGGATTTGCGGTTCCAGGAACGACACTCACAACCCAGCTACTATCTGAGCTACTTCCATCGCGATACGCGTATTTGAGTCGACCGTTCGCTGCCGCAACTGTCGCTCCTCCAACTGAATAATCGATATATGCGACGCCTGGTCGCCCGGAACTTGTCTGCTTCGATGCGATATTATTGTGTTGGAAAACAGAAAAAATATTACTTTGAATCGCGCCAGTTTGATTTGGGAAAAAACTTGAGAAAGTTCCTGTGCTCGATGGGTTACTGAGCGGACCGCTCACTATTCCTAATGTGAGATTATTCGGAACAGAAGTCATTCCATGGCTGGCATAAATCACTCCATTCGTCGAATCGATCGCTGCTCCACCTACTCCTGCAAAAGCGGCCGGTAAGGTTGTCGTATTCACAGTACCAGCATTGTTCCAACTAGCGACCGCGAAACCGGTGGCTGCTGTTTGGTTGAAGTAACTGACAGATGTCGTACTTTCATTTGCAACGATATGGAATCGTCCACTTGAATCTTTCATGATCTGCATCCAAGCATTACCCGTATTCGCTGCACTCGCGCCGACCGTACCCCCTGTTGTGATTGTGGATGGCGTCGTCGTACATCCTTGGTTAATTTGATACGCAACGAGTGATGTACCGCCTACGTTTCTCGCCAATATTTTCGGATTATCACCGACAACCGTAGAATCGATGTGGAGTTTATTTCCAATTGAAGTCGCTCCAGCCGCGATTATGTTTAACTTCGTCCATGCTGCCGATGTTCCGCAGTTTTCGGGAGAAGCTAAACAGACCGCATATCGAGTAAACGCTCCGTTACCGACATAAGTCACAGCCGGATAGTAAGTCGTCGAATTCACCTTACACCAAGCCATACCAATTGAAGTTTGAGGACCGGCGGTTGCACCGACCGCATCGATGAACTCAGATGTACTCGCCATTGTCGTGTAACTCGTCGGATTTTCACAATTAGACATACAATAGACAAACCGACCACGAGCAGTCGCAATCGGATTTGCGTGCATGTAGTGAACGCCCACCTGATCTAGAGGGTTTACTTCGACCTCAAGGGCCGCGGAGGTTACACCGTAAGCATCGATCACTCCAAAGTTCCAGGTAGGCGTAGTCGAACTACTGAGTGGAACACTCCGACCGACCATTTTCACGCCCACGGTGGTATTTGTCGTCCAAAAAATCAGCGGTGTCCCATCAGACAAAAACGCAAGCCGTATCATCTGGGCAGAACCTGCCGCTGCACCCACTCCATCGCCGGCCGTCACTTCGTGAACGAATCGACTCCCATTCCAATAACTGAGCATCACAGTGAGATTTCCGCCTGTCGCAGACGCTTCTGTATACGCTATCGCCGGATATCCTGTGGTCGGATCAATACGAACGTCAGAGTGCAATCCTCTCTGAACAACCGTTGTTTGACCCTTCACGCCGCTATCTACGACACGAGTCGTGCATGTGTCGCTCGAATCGTCTTCTTGGGCTACACCCGTCACAGTCGGCGTGGACTCACACCCAAGCTGAAAAAGGGCGATCAAAAGAATAATGTTTTTTACTCTCAGCTGCATAAAATGCGCTCCTCATTAAAAATAAAGTCTGACTTCAAAAGGGACATGAAACGTAAAATCACGCTCAAAAGCGTCAGTGGTTCCGCGACTACCCGCACCCCGATACCGGTGCATGCTTCCACGAAACTGAACCTGAACACCCAGATCAATTTTTTTCGACACACGATAATTTAAACCGGATCGTAATTCAGCTTCAGTTGAACCTACGTGTGAACCTGTCGCAGAATTATTTTCATAAAAATAAACAGGTAGACGTATGACTAAACCTGATCCGAATCGAAAATGACCTACACTTGACGAACGTGAGTCAAAATTCTCAATTCCTAAGACGAGTCCATGCGCCTGATACTCACCCACTACCGCTGAAGGGGAAGTCTGAGTGCTTTTACGGGAAAAATAACCGTACCCAAGATTCGCGCTCCAGCTATTTTGAATCGACAATCTCAAAGAGGCTTCGGCTCTTGTGTGCTCGATCCTCACCGTGGACGGGGTAACTGAGGTGAAGTTCTTATGGTCGTTTCGGGTTTGATCAAAACTCACCCGATAACCGCAGCCGCTACTCGATTCGCGTAAAAACACAATCCCAGCGTAAGACCCTACCCCAAATGGAACTGATGAAGTTAAACCCTGGGCCGAGAGTCTATGTGAATTAAAACTTGGTCCGAACTTGATTGAAAGGCTCGTCGTGTTTTCGTCCGCTGCACCCGTTAACGGCATACTCTCCGAAGCAGCTTCTGCGATTGGCGTAGCAATAGGTAAATGAACGGGTTTCGCTTCAGGCGGAAGCTTTACGGACGTTGGAGTAGGCACAGGAGTTGAGGTCTGGGCTTGAGCTTGAGTCGGAGCAGGAGTCGATTCGACTTTTGTTACCTCGACCTGTGCGCTTGGGGTTGGTGCAAGACCGTCTAAAAGCGGATCCGTCTCTGCGAACGCTTCGAACGGTGAGTTCAAAAACAAAGCACAGGCACAAAAAAAGCAATGCCGCTTCAGAATGACTCTTTGAATGTCGTGTTTCAGATCGCGATTCATTTGCCTCCTCCATGAGACTCTTGAACTTTACTCCGTCAATCCATTGACGAAGTTTAAAACACTGCCGCCTGCAAATTTAATTTTATCACGAGTAGGGTTTTACGACATAATTTATCTAACATTATGAAGAACTTCTCGCGCTTTTCTATCCGAACTCTATACGCAATTAGCATAGCTGCTTTCATTTTTCCGACTGTGACACACGCAGATGCGGAAAAAGAAAACCCTTTTGATACAAACGCACGGCTAACGAAAATCGAATCCCTTCGAAAGTCCCTCAACTTTCAAGAAGCGGAACTCGAAATCGACGCATGCGTTAAAATCGGATGTGATTCAAATCGAATTCTTGAAGAACGCGCACACCTGGCATTCGATAAAAAGGATAATGAAAAAGCCTATCAATATTATACCAAACTCATTTCACTCAAAGTGAACCCTGCCTTGAGCCGCGCAAGACGCGCACGCACTGCGCACGCTCTTCGTAAGTTTGATGTAGCGATTCAAGACTTAAATATTCTTTCACGTGAAAATCCGAATAGTCTACCGATCAATCTTTTCTTGGCTGAACTTTATGCCGAAACGAAGAATCAAAAACTGGCCAAAAAAACATTGAACGAGATTCTTAAGCTCAATCCTGGACACACTTCAACATCTCTACAACTCGCTAAGCTCGAACTCTCGGCCAAAAACTTTGTGCTCGCAGAAGGTTTGTTGTTCGAGTTAAGTAAAAAACAGTGTCCAGAACAAAGCGAAGCGGCTTCACTCTATGTTCAACAAAAAATGAATGGGCATCTCGCAGAAGCAGGTAATTTTCTGCGAAACTACATCGAAACTAATCCCACTCAAGAGTGGGCCTACAATCAGTACGCTGTCCTACTCGATTCCATCCACGAAAACGAACTCGTGAAAAAAACCCTGGAGTCGGGCTCTAAAGTTTCAAACGCACACGGCGCACTTTTTAATCTCGCCCTTTTTGAACAAAGAGCAGCCAACACCGCGAACGCCGCTCTTCTTTACAAACAAATTCCGAATGACTCTCGCCTTTTCATGCAAGCTCAAGCGAATCTTGCGAGCATTGAAAATACACAAACGCCGACTCAAGAAACTGCTTCTGTTGAGCCAGCCGCCACCAATGTTCCGACCACAATTTTAGTGGAGCCCGGCGACACCCTACAAAAGGTCTCTGACCGAGCATACGGAACGACACGTCGATGGAGAGAAATAGAAGCGGCAAACCAGGATATCCTGAAAGGGAAAACTGAACTGAGTCCGGGCATGCTTTTGAAACTTTCAGCAAACACAAAGGTCCTTCGGCGTAGCATTGGATCAAAGCCTAACCATTTGCCGAATAAAATTTTGTACGATAGCTTCATTGTAAACTACTAGCTGATAGACTTCGGCATTTCGATTAGTTGACGCGCTAGGAGATTTGCGCAACACAGGGAATTAAGCGACTGAGTATAAATTCCTAAAATAGCTCCCGTCCGCTGCCGGGATGACCGAAAAGATAGTAGTGAAAGCCCCGGCCAGGCACTGCCCTCGCCGGGGCTTCGTATTTCTTTGTCAAAGAACGCACGGGTTTGCCGTCGCGCCGATGTCGGCGCTCGGAAAACTTCCGCGATAAAACGCGGATAAATTACTTCCTGCGAGTATGCCGCGTCGGTTGCTGCCAGATTAGGGGATTGCCCCAGTTATCCGTTCGGACGGCTTCCTTCAGAATTCGATGCTGAAGCTTGATGAGTTCGACTCTCCAAGTGAAGGGATGCGTCACCATCAGCCCGATTACGACGCCCATTGCGATTTTAACCAGTCCGTCGATTGGGAGACCCATAATGCGATTTACCTCGTCCCCAGGTTCGCCGATACTGACGGCGAATTACCCTGGGTTCGAACAGCATCGCTCGGCCCCCACCATAAGTAAAACTCTCACGCGAGCACTATTCGATCGGCTCGTAGATGAGGGCGAGATTCGGATCAAGTTCAGAGAGCTTATCAATCGCGACCGATTTCCAGAGAAAGTCTGGCCGAGCTCGCGAGAGCCAATCGCCGCCGACAATCTCTCCCTGTTCGTTGAGGTCTAATGAATAGACGTAGTTCGCAACCAGCTTTTCATTCGCGCCCGCGCGCGGTTCCCAAGTCGCATTTTTTTCTGAAACATACACGATCGTCGTCTGAACGATAACTTTACTTCGGATTCCGAACTGGCGCTCGACTTCACTAATGTTCGTGATGTTTTCGCGAATCACTTTCGATCGAAATTCGCTGATGGGGTGATTCCAAACTTCGGAAGTGGTGATGATGTCGCCGATGAGGCTTTTCTTTCTCAAACCAATCTCATTCACCAAAGCAACGTGGAACGAGCCCGCATTCACGTCCTCGCAGTTGTCCATTTTTGGAATCTCGTTTCGCGCCATGACGTCCATGTATTTTTGTGCAGGAATTACGGCGTTATTTTCTTCATCCCAGGTCGCGATGTCATCCGCCGCATCGTCGCGATAACAGCGAAGTCCGATAAAGCCCTGAACCCCCTTCTCCTGATTCGCAAGCGTTACGCCGTAGAGATAGGAAAGCATGGCCTTCACATCGGAGGACCCGAAACGAACTTCGATATCGTCTTTGTTTTTTCGAGTGACGGCCTTTGGTTCACGAAAACTTGAGGATGCGGAAGCCCAGCCGTGACAAATTCCAGTCCACTCAGGATCGTTCGGGCTCACACGCATCCACTCGGCGCGAACGGTGGGATAATCGTAATTCCCATTCATGATGTCGTATTTTTCTGCAGGCGAAAGCTGGGAAATTTCCTCCGGACTCAGAGCTTTCAACTCTTCTTTCGAATAAAGCTGATAACCGAAACCAAAACGCCGTCCCATCATCCATCGAGCAGCCACACCACCCTCGCGATTGGGCCAGTAGGTATCCGTCCAAGGCTCAAAGGCAGATTTCCCCTCTTGAGGGAGGAGCTTGAAATGGTACTCATAATCATTGGCGAACCAGGTGGGCTTATTATCTTCATCCCATGGAATGCCGGGCCGCTTTTGAGCAGCAAAAGTTCCAGTGAGTAGCGTCATCCCCAGGACGAACCCAAAAAATCCCCGCGAAAATCCCATAGACATAAACTCAGAATCCTACCCACCACTGAAGACTTGAGATTGTTTATGGTGCTTTCGTAACGCGTCGCATTAACATTCGCAAGGCCTTTCACCAGAAAGCGGGCTGAATCTTGTTAATAAATCTAAATTTTGAGGTTGGGGTGACTAGGGTAAGCACTGCCCGAACTCGACTATAATTGATAAGACGACGCACCATCATCAAATTCAACTGTGATACCCCCCAAAAATAAGTCGAAATACACGATAATCGCGCCGCGGACACATCAGTAAATCGGACCTAGCTTTTACAGTCGCCGCATTTCTCCTGTAGCTCGAACATTTAAAACCGCGAGTATCAGGCAGAACACTTTAGTTAGCAGTTAGCGGTCGGAGCCTTGCCACCACGCGAAACTCCTGGAATAAGGAGAAAAAGCTAGGGGGCTTTCGCATGTTACATCTCGTTCGAGCAGCTACGTTATTCGTCTCTATTCTCTGTACCTCTGTCTTCGCCGCCGACACTCTGACCATCAACGCTGCAGAATTCGGAATCGGAAAGTTCCATCGGAAAGATAATCAAGTACACCCCTATTCCCCAAACAATGCGTGGACGGCATTCATTCTGCCAAATGGCGTACCGACCACTCAGGCGTATGTCATGACGAACGTTCCGGGCTCGAACTACACCATTTTCTACACGAACCTTGAAGAGTTAATGCGAGAATCGGTAAAGCTTTCACTTTCTACTGGGAAAAAAATTGGGGTTCTGAACATCAACGCACACGGGTTACCAGGCGGAATGTGGTTCCCGATGAACGAAAAATTTCGCGAATCCATCGAATGCAATTCCTGGAGAGAAGCAGCGAATGGTTCCGACGAAGATAACTACAACCAGTATTATTCTGGCGTATCGAAGTCGGAACTGGATGATATCGAATCCATGTCGAACGAAGAAGAAGTGCCGGGCTTCAGCTGCATCACCGGAATCAAACAGTGGACCTGGGTTTCAAACGATGTGCCGGAATTCAAAACATCCTTTAGCTCGGACGCCCAGATCCATATGCTTTCTTGCACGGTGGGACTCGGACCGCTGGGAGAGAAATTCACAACCGAACTTGCAAAGCTCCTCTTCCCGAATGGCGGCACTCAGCGCATCGAAACATCCATTAAGCTTGGTCTCGGCGACTGGTCGATGCCAGAAGGGATGGGATTCTGGGGTTACATCTCGGACGAACAACTCGAACGGGATAACAGAAACTACGTCGCCCATAAGGAAGACCGAGAGCAAATGCAGAAAGGCGACATTCGGGTCGCGGATGTCGACGGACAAGGCGCCGTCGCATCTCTTCTTATCCAAAATGACGACTTCATGTTCCTTGCGAAGGACGGCCGAAAAGCTTCTTCCATTGCAAATGACGACTTTGCTCGGCCAATTGCTGTCCGAAATGTTTCCCGCTCCGTGCGCATCCCAGGCACGGCTGCGATGGTTCACCTCTGGTAATTAAAAGCTTCTCAGTACTTCAATTCGATTTTAGAAAAATCGGAAGTGGGATCAGAATCTCGGAATCCTCGCGCAGTGATGAGAGTCCTGTCCCCATAGACATCGAATCTGAGATAGTGGAAGGGAGAAAACTGCCCGTTCAGTCGCCTTCGAGGTCCACCCCCTCCTCCGCTGACAATAAACTGCTTTCCCTTCCAAAAGGTATTTTCAAAGACGTGAGCATGACCTGAAAGGTAAGCTAGGGTTTTCGGCGATTTCTCAAGACTAGGCACCACGTGATCCAAGACCGCGCGTGAGCCGTGCATCCCCGATGCCTGCGTAATGGCCGGATGGTGACCCATCACTACGGCGGCGCGAATCTTCTCGGACTTCTCAATGTCCAAAAGACAATCGTTCAGAAACTGAATCTGAAGGTCCCACCGACCTCCCAGCGCAGACCTGTTCGTATCGAGAAAAATGACCTCCAGCGGACCAAAATTTACTCTTCCCCAAGACTCTTTGCGAAGGTGCGGAAATCGACTCTCCATTTCGCAACGCGCTCGCCTTTGGTTCCAAAAATAATCATGATTTCCCCAGAGTGCATAAGTGGGGAGCTTGAGCTCACGCACCACTTGAAAGACTTCATCAAAATAAGCCCACTCCCTTCTCGATGAACCGACCGTCACGAGATCACCCACTATGAATAGACATTCGCCGCGATCCGATGCGATCTCCTGAAAAATGCGCGCAGGAACACCCGGATTCGATTCACGACCTAAAAGTCGTTCTGTCCAGTGCGTGCGTTGGGTGTCACCGACGAGGTGAAAAGTATGAAGCGGTTTCACTTCTCTAGTTTAGACGAAAGTTCTCGCAGTTGGATACGGGCGATTTCCGAAAACGGCAAATCAGAGAGCAGATACGAAAGCTCAGGCGCATTACTGCGAAGCCAGCGAATTTTTCGTTTCGAATTTACGGTCCACCCGATGATTTCGACCCCTCGACCCTCGGTCGTCTTCAGCATTCGCTTGAATCGATGCATATTTTGATCACTCCAACCCAGATGGTTAAAGAGTGAGCTTCCGATTTTTCCAGGTGCTACGCTTGAGCTCACAATCGATAAGGGAAGGGCCTTTAAAATTTGCCACGCCGAGAGCAGTTTAGGACCTAAGCCATGTCCCGAGAGTCCGAGTCCCAAGCCGAGTGAGACCGATAGGGCCTCCTTGGAGGTGCTCTCGTTCACTCCCCGATCTTCGACGGGTTCTTCGACATTTCCGTAGATCCACTCGTCCCTCGGCCAACCGTCGGGAGTTTCAAGCGCGAATGTGGATTTTATCTGTTCCGGTCGGGCTCGTGAAATTCCGCGTGGGATTTCAGGCGTTCGAACCAGGAATACAATCTTTTCAGTCTCTGCGCTCGAGAGCGATCCAAGAACCTTTTCGAATGCAGCAACTTGAAGATCAATATCATCCGGCTTTACGTCGAGGACCAATTTTTTTAGTCGTTTGTCACCCAAAAACCGACTTAAGACCGTTTGAAGTGATGGCATCCGCGCCGCGCGCTTTGATCTACTATGCAGGATTTTTTTCTCGGGCAGAAGACCCGTGTGGGTAACCCAGCAATTCTCGAGATCCTTCAAATCAAGATCGGAGACAAGACCCCGACAATCCGTTGAAACATCGAGGCGCCTATCGTGCGAAACAACGAACTGCCGATCGCGACTGAGATTCAGATCAATTTCAAAGCCGGCATATCCACTCGCTAAAGCCGCCTCCATCGCTTCGATCGTGTTTCCTGGAAAGATACTTTCTGAGTTAATGCCTAAGATCTCCGCGGACCCGCGGTGGCTGAAGTACAATGTCTTTGAAAACTGCCCCTGATCTAAACCCAATGCCGACGCAGCGGCAGCCTGCTCCGCCCCTAAATACACCATAGTCCGGGAGTGAAGAGCGCCATCATCACTCGTCTGAAGCTCGAGCTTCCAGTGGGAGGAATCCTCACCTCGTGAAATTTGCACGACGCCATTCTTCCAGCGCATTTCGGATCGATAGCTGGAATTTTCTTTGAGGATCTTTGTCTGGATGAAGGCTCCCTTTTCGTCGATTGCGGAATGGACGAGAGCATAATCGTCCTCCTCTCCAATCTCATGGGGACGAACGGACCAATGTATCAAACGCGGCGTAGAAATCCCATCTACGTCCTCGCTCAGTTTATAAAACCCCGTAGGTATTTCCCCGGGGAAGACGTCTTCCCCGCGTGCTTGCTGAAGCGTGAAAAGAAAGCCTGATACGACCATCCATAGGATCGCGCGCGCGCAAATTCGGATATTGTATGAGAAAAAAAACTTCATACTCCTGGCTCAGTCGTAGAAATCCGCATTACAGCTGCAGATTTACGGCTTACCTGACCTAGCAGAAGGCGTGCCGACCCAATCAAATCTGGGGGTATCGGGCTATTAAAGACTGTCTAAGATTTAGGCACTCACACGAACTCTAATCAGTGTTCGAATCACTCGCGTACCTTTGTTGTCTGCGGGTCGCTAACCCATTCCTCCGGAGCGCGCAGTTCGGACTCGAATTTGACCCTCCGTGATCTGAACGCAGACATCGATGGGTCGACAACAAACTTCGCAGTCGTAAACGAAATACAACTCCTGCCCTTCCGAATCGTCGATCACAATCGGATAACGCTCCCAACAGTAGGGACACTGAATTTCTTTCTCCGGTAACATGAATCGATCATACTCCATGACTCGCTGCTTTTTTGGCTAGCGACCCCAATAAATATAGACTAGGCTTTACCTAATGCCTAAACCGCTGCGTTCAGTGATTTCGGAGTACCGACTGCTTCTGCTGGTCATCGCTGTCGGGGGGTTTCTCAGGTTTCGAGGCATCTATCACGGCGTGTCCTTCCACCCCGACGAACGTCACGTAATCATGAGTTCGCTCAACATGTCTTGGAGCGATCTTAATCCAAAAACTTTCGCCTACGGAAGCCTGCCCTTCTATTTGGCCTTTTTTGTGGGAAAGCTGACCGGGAACTTTAATTACGACGGACTCCTGCACATTGGGCGAGTTCTCTCCTTTCTCTTTGGATCGATAACGCCTTGGTTAGTTTATCTTTTGGCGCGAACTCTCAAGCTCACGAAGCCGTGGGCGCTTTTTTCTGCGACTTTTTTAGCTTTTAACTGGTTTCATATCCAGCTTTCCCATTTTTATGCCGTCGATGTAATCCTCTGCACGTTTCTAACAGCCCATCTCCTCTTCCTTTTTCGTGCGGCCGAAACGAACAAGAAAAAGAATTGGATCCTCTCTGCGCTCTTCATGGGACTCGCGATATCCACCAAGATCAGCGCACTGGCGTTTTTCGGATCCTTTCTCTTCCTGCTCATTGGGAACTGGCGCGACCGGAAATTTTCATGGCTCTGGTTCTTTGGATCTGTCGCTCTAGCGTTTTTTGTCAGTTTTTGTACCCAACCTTACGTTCTCCTAGATCAGACGCACTTCGTGCGCGACTTCCTTGAACAAAACCGCATCATTGTCGAAGGGGTCGAAGGCGTCCCCTTTACGGTCCAATTTTGGAAGACGCCGATTTACCTCTACCCTCTCGAACAGATGGCTCGCTACACTTTGGGATGGCCCGTGTTTCTCGTTTTTGTGGCGAGCTATTTTTGGGGAGTGGCGCGGGCAGTCCGATCGCGGAACTGGATCGCACTCGGCATCTTTTCGGTCATGCTTTTTTCATTCCTCTATATGGGGAAGTTTTACGCAAAATATCCTCGCTACTTCATCCCCTGGTATCCGCTCATCGGTATCGTGCTCGCGACCTTCCTCCACTCCGTGAGTTCGCGGTGGAAGGCGCTTCTCCTTCCTGCCGTATTGGGTACAACTGTCGTCATGTCGCTCGCTTTTCAGAATATCTATTCTGAGGAGCACGTATGGTTCACAGCCTCACGTTGGGTTTACTCGAACATTCCTGCCGGGAAGAAGATTATCGGCGAACACTGGGACGATAAACTTCCTATGAGTCTTCCGGGTCAGGGTCAGAATCCCGGGATCTATCCACACGGATCCGAACCTTGGGAGCTACCACTCTATGAACCCGACCAAATTGACCAAAAATGGGACCGAGTCGCCCAACTTCTCAGTGAAACCGATTATATTTTACTCCCGACGGGACGACTCTACGGCTCCATTCTCAGAAAACCCGAGCGCTACACAAAATCGCCGAGCTATTTCGATGGATTGTTTTCGGGACGCTTAGGTTTTGATCTCGTTCAAACCTTTCAGGTCGACTCTGAATTAGGCCCATTCCATTTTTCGCATGATTTCGCAGACGAGAGCCTAACGGTTTATGATCACCCGAAGGTACTGCTGTTTCAGAAAAAGCGCGTCTTACCCCAAGATCAAATTCGGGCCCTCATTTCGAAGCCAGCAGATTTGAACAAGATTCCGGCTCGTGAAAAGTTTTTGAAAGCGAAATCCCATCAACCTTTCACGGAGGTCGAACCTGAAAAGCCTGGCGCTTTTCGCGGTTTCCTCGAGCTCCTGAAATGGATGCTCACACTGAGCTTCCTCGGATTTTGCGCATTCCCTATTCTCCGTCGAATCACCCCGCTCCCGGCCGAGAGCGCATGGGCTCTTTCGAAACCAGTGGGCCTATTAATGGCTGGCCTGCTGGTCGCAACTCCGGCCACCTTGGGCCTTATAAAAATCGATGGCGAGACGGTTTTTCTGGCCTTACTCACGCTTTTCTTCCTGGGCTTCCTTTGCTGGGATTCAAAAGATTTCGCTGAAAAGCTCAAAGCGTGCTTCAGATGTGAGGCCGTATTCTGGGGCATATTTTTCGCTTTCCTCCTCATTCGTGCATTCAACCCCGAAATTTTTTGGGGGGAGAAGCCGATGAACTTCAGTTTCCTGAATTTTTTCATTCGCACCGACTCCTTACCGCCCACTGATCCTTGGGCCTCCGATCAAGCGATGTCGTATTATTATTTTGGCAGCTTCATGCTCGCACTCATCCATCGAATCGGATCGATCGATTCGACCTTCGGCTACGCGTTTTGTATCGCGACCAATGCGGCCTTTTTTGGTTCTTTAATTTACGGAATTTTTAGAATGCACGGGCTGGGCGTGAGAATAGGACTGATCGCCGCGGGCGCCTTATTATTTGCCGGTAATCTAGAAATCCTACGCCTGATCTTCGTTGATAATCGGGCGATCAACTTTGACACTTTCTGGGCATCTACCCGTCTCTTCACTTCCCCCAATTTCTCAGAATTTCCGCTTTGGACTTACACTTTTGGCGACGTACACGCCCACAACATCCATTTACCGTTCACCATCGCGACGCTGATGCTTCTATCAGCGAGTTTCACAGAACCTCTCTATTCAAA
>CAYOJT010000005.1:0-24580 GCA_964404365.1 uncultured Bacteriovoracaceae bacterium | reverse complement strand
CTGAGACTTCAGGTCGCCAGGATGGCTTCCCTTCGCGCAGCGAAGGGGACCTGAAGGGCAGGATGCCCGTGTCTCCAGTAAATGCTTTTTTATTTAGGTAGAGTCGTTACTCGAACTTAGCGAATGGTCGGATCAACCGTCGCCGCTTCGCAGGTAATATTGATCGCGCCATCGAATGCACGTTCGATGGAACCGATGGTCGCGCTATAGACGGAACCGCCGGTGATGCTTTTGTGTTCGATGGTAAGATTCGAAATTGCGGCGTCGTCGAACGTGATTGTCGCTTCGTAATCCGATCCGGAATTGTATTCTTCCATGCGGATTGCGTAGATTTCGCGGTCTTTCAGTAGGACGCGTTTCTTTGTTTTTTCTTCAGCGAGCGAGAGGCGAGCAGTGACCTTTGTGTCACCGATCGTTTGTTCCCAGGATTTTTCTGTTTCGAATTTTTCGATGGGGATCGCATTCACGACGATAAGTTTCACGTCGTTGTTCAGGAAGTCGACGTCCTTGAGAGGAAGATCTGCAGGGCAGTTTGCGTCCTGGGCGTGAGCAGCTCCGGCTGCGAGTAATCCGATCATTAAAATTTTCGAAAAAATAGACATGGTGCTTCTCCTTAAGCGGTGAAGAGGGCTCCGTGCCCCCTCTAAACGAATGAACTTTCCCGTATCGTCTGCCGGACTGGGAGTGAAATCAAGCGGTTCGCTGAAATGCTTTTTGAGTTTTTGCTGTTGCCGCGTAGAATCATCCTCAATGCGTGTCCGTTACCTTCTTCTGATCACCGCGCTTTTGCCTGTTTTGAGTTCGGGTTGTGCTTCGCTGCCCGAGCCCGAGTACACAAAGTATGATTTTCCTAAAAAGGGCGTCTACGTGGATGTTCCACCAGAAGAACACACGCGGGGAAGAAAGTACGAGATCCTAGGAATCGTCCGAACGAAGATTAATTACGGCTCAATGGACCCCGACAAGGACGAACAAACCCTCTGTAAGAACTACTACAATAAAGCTGCACACGACCTTTTGAAGCGAGCCAAACGGGAAGCAAAAGGCGATGCTGTCATCGAAACGCGGTCCGTGGTTTTTTTCATGGATGGGCTCTCTAAAGAATACAAAACCCCGGAGTGCTCCGACGATGGCTCTGAAGGGCAGATTCTCCTGACCGGAAAAGTGATCCGCTACATTCGGCCAAGTCCTACCGCTGTGAAAGAAGCTAAAACCTCAGACCCGGTTCTGAGTACCGGAAGTGAAAATCCAAACATCGACCTCGATGACTTAATGTGAGGGCGTTTGTTCGCTCTGCTTTCGGGGGCATTTCATAACAGTCACGCCATCGTATCGGCGTTCGTGCTCATCATCGCGATTGATGAATGCCTCTGTTTCTTTCGGATCATAATAAGAAGACGAAATCGTTTTCACGCCCCCTTCACAACGCGTGACATATCCAAATTCGTCCATTTCGCCTTTGTCGCTCGCCTTAAATACATCCGGCGCTCCCGGGATAGCGAGGTAGTCGTAAGAGTAGGTCGTGATGTCGCCGCTGGTTTTCTGATCAACGACGAGTTCGGAGAGCTCCTCGGGCCCGATCATGCACCAGTAATGACCCGCGAGATTCGGGCAGTGATTGTCGGCGAGCGCAGAAGTCGTGAATGCAACCAAGAGGAGGGTGAGTCGTTTCATACTGAAATCCGATCACGTCCGTTTAAAAAAGAAAAGGCCCGACGGAGAGACTCCGTCAGGCCTTTAAACTTGGATCTCGTTAAAGCGATTAGGCTTTAGCGGAAGCTTTTTTGCCGCCTTTTTTAGCGGCTTTCTTTGCTTCTACGTATGCAGCAATCGTCTCGAGCGTCACGGTGTGCGTGCGAACGAGATTGCCGTCGGTCCCGGTCGTGAAAGCGACTGGATCGATTTGATATGCAGACGAAAAGCGGCGCATCCCGCGGCGGCTTCTCGATGTTTTCTTCTTAGGTACTGCCATTGTAGTGTTTCCCTTCTATTCTTGGTGGAGCGTTCCGCTCAGATTACCAAGAGGATTTTGTTACGCCTGGGATCTGACCCGTGAGCGCGAGCTCGCGGAATTTGATCCGGCAAAGACCGAAACGGCGCATGTAAGCGCGTGGGCGACCGGTCAGAGCACAACGGTTACGGATACGAGTTTTGTTCGAGTTCCGTGGAAGTTTTTGAAGCTTCCGTTGAGCAGCTGCTTTGTCTTCGTCGCTTGCCGTTTGACTTTGCATGACCGCACGAAGTTCCTTACGGAGTTTTTCGTGACGCTCGACGAGCATCTTGCGGCGGTTGTTGGTGTTTACTTTAGAGAGTGTTGCCATTCTTTATATTCCTCTATTCCGCTTACTTTTTGCCGTAGCGGCGGTTGAACTTCTCGATACGACCTGCGGTATCCATCACGCGCTCTTGGCCCGTGAAGAATGGGTGAGATTTCGATGAAACCTCGACCTTGAGGCAAGGGTACGTTTTACCTTCGAACTCGATCGTTTCCGTAGCGGTGTACGCTTTGGTCGAACGGGTCAGGAATGCCCAGCCGCTGGCGACGTCTTTTACGACAACTTCTTTATACTCAGGGTGAATGCCTTGTTTCATGATGACATCCTTTCCTTAGCGAAGGTTCGTGTGGCGATCCGAAACAGGAAGCATCGCAAGCATGCGTGCTTTCTTGATTTCGACTGCCAAAGTACGTTGTTGTTTACGGTTCATGCGGTTCACGCGTGAAGGAACGATACGGCCGCCTTCAGAGACGTAAGGACGAAGGGTGTCGATGTCCTTATAGTCGATGATGGTGTCGAGAGCTGGACGCTCGCGACGGCGCCAAGAGCCGCCTTTTCCACCTTTATCGTCGCCGTCATCACGGTCGTTACGATCACGTTTTTCACGAGGTTCGCGCTTTTTATATTCTTTCTTTTCCATGGATCAAATCCTCACTTCTTCTTCAGGGATTTCACGAGTTGTTTTTTAATATGAAGCAAACGATCAGAAAGACCTTCGTCCTTCGAGAGAAGCAGAGCGCGGGAGATGCCGCCTTGCTTGTCGATCGTCTTGATCGCATGAGTGGACAGTTTCAAGGAAACGGTCTGAGCCAACTCAGGGATCGTGTATTTCTTCTGCTTCAAATTAGGCAGCCAACGGGTGCGTGTTTTGATGTTCGAGTGGGAGACGAGGTTACCCGTCGTCGGCCCTTTTCCGGTAAGTTCGCAGTGACGTGACATTGTCGTAACCCCTTAAGCCGTTGCTTTGGTTTCTTTGATCTCGGTTCCGCTTGCTTTAGCGAAACGGACCATGCCGTCGTTGGTTTTCTTTTTTCCAAGACGAGTTGGTTTTCCGGTTTTCGGATCCACCATCATCACGTTGGATGCGTGAATCGGAAGAATTTTCATGAGAATGCCGCCTTCTTGTCCTGCTTGGCTGGCTTTCTTGTGACGCTTCACCGTGTTCACACCTTCGACGATCACTTTGTTGTCCTTGCGGATCACTTCAGTGATTTTGCCTTGTTTGCCTTTGTCTTTACCGGCGATCACAATCACGAGATCACCTTTTTTTAACTTCATATTCATAAATATCGTCTCAATCTTTTTTAGACTGGTTTCGCTTCCGCTCCGCCAGCAGCTTATTTTCACGGGCAGCGTTTCTGTTTTTTGGTGCAGCACGATTGCTGTCCAACTCACACAAACCCCGAACGCTCTATTTCAGCCTGCCAATACTCCCGGGCCAACTAACGATCCTCACGGAGTCGCTAACCACCCGCACATAAAGGCATTCCTACGGTTGAGTGTTGAAGGGTAGTTATTAGCCGATATTGCGGGGTATCTCAAAGGGGAAAGCGTGAAAAAGAGAGGGCAATTTTGCAGATACGGGGGTCTTTTCATGGATGCGGAGCGTCACGATCTGAGCGGAGCCATAAAACGACCTTGGGCGAGGGGGTGGCCAAGTTTTTGACGCAGAATTGACTAATCCCTAGGCAATTCTGAAGCGGCATTAAATTCCGGACGCATGTGTCCGATACGAACCATTGGGTACACTGATGACACAAGCGGTTCGTAAGCATAGCACTCCCGAATCCTCCGCAAGCGGCCTTTTTAACCAGGCTCGTGAGGAGCTCTCTCTTAAAAGTTCGCAGGAGTATAACGACTTACTGGCGAAGCTCCAGGACCTCCCGACACTTCCTGTGATCGCGATGAAGGTCAATGAACTCATCAATGACCCAAACACCCGCAGCGAAGATATCGCGCAGGTATTAAAACAAGATCAGGTTCTTACCGCTAAAATCCTTCGCCTCGTGAATAGCTCCTTCTACGCCGTTCCAGGCGGAGTGAGTGATGTTCAAAAAGCTTTAGCGTTTCTAGGATTTAATACGGTTGCTCAGCTCGTGCTCTCTTTGTCCGTCTTCTCGATGTTCTCGAAGTTCTCGGACGAAGATATCTCGATGAAGGATTTCTGGATGCACGCTTTGGGTGCCGCGATCTGCGGGGAAGCCATTTCGAAGAAATTTAAGATTGGTCGTCCGGAAGAGACTTTCACCTGTGGACTCCTGCATGACATCGGAAAACTCGTCATGCACATCATCGATCCAAAGCGCTTAGAGTACATCTTGGGCCAGTCAAAAGAGAATAAGACAGGCTTCATCGATATCGAGCGGAAGCACGATATGCTGACCCACGCCTATATCGGCGAAATGATGGCGATGAAGTGGAATTTGCCTCAAGTGGTTCGCCAGTCGATTCGGTATCACCACTCGGACGTGGAGAAGCTCTCAACGATTCTCCCTTCCGCGAAAAAAACGATTCAGACCGTTCGACTGGCAAACGCCATGGCTGTGAAAAATAAAATCGGAAAGTCTGGTGATCACTCAGTGGGAACGATCACGAAAGACATGCTCGAGCCACTGGGCCTCAAGCCTGAACAAATCGAAGAGATCGAAAAAGATCTACCAAAACTCATGGAAAAAGCGGGGGCGTTCTTGAATGCAGGAACGTAAACGGAATCCCGCAGCTGAGAATACTTCGAAACCGACGATGAAAGTCATCGAGGGTGGGAAAGCCCGTTCAGACAGCGGTATTGAGCGCGGTCAGAAGAGTAGCGAAAAATACGAAGCGATTTTCGAACACGTGAGTGATGCGATTTTTACCGTGAGTTCCGAGGACGGTTTTGACGACGCGAATATGGCGGCCCTCGAAATGACGGGCTATCTGAAAAATGAGTTCATGACCTTGAAAATGGAGAACTTGGATCCGGGTTCGCGCCTGCCTTCACGGATGCGCCCGCTTTCTCGTACACTTCTCGAACACGAGGGCACCTATGAGGACATCGCGATTCTCTGTAAGGATGGCCAAATCCGCGTAGTCGATCTCTCCGTCCGTAAGGTCAAAAATCAGGGGAAAGAGCTCGCGATCGCTCTGCTTCGCGATGTGACTGAGAAAAAGCGCATGGAGCGAGAGGTGATCACCAAACACCAAGAGCTTCGAAATGCTTACCTCGAACTCGAAAAGAAAAATGCGGACCTGAAGTCCACCCAAGAAATGCTCGTTCAGGCTGGAAAGATGGCGGCGCTTGGTGAATTAGCAGCCGGCATCGCGCATGAGCTGAATCAGCCGCTCATGTCGATTCGTGGCTACGCTCAGGAGCTCGAGTATATGCTGACCACGATTCAGGCGAGTGAAGCTTTCAAAAATGAGTCGGCTCTGAGCTTAAAAGAAATTGTAACGGGTGCAGATAAGATGGCGAAAATCATTTCCCACCTTCGTACCTTCACTCGGAAGTCGACCGAAGACTTTGAAAACGTCGATATTCATACACCGATTGAAGAAGCGCTGAAGATGGTTTCGCGCCAGCTTCAGTCTCATGGAATCGAAGTAGTCCGAGATTTCGAAAAAAATGCACCGAAAGTTTACGCAAATGCTCTTCAGCTCGAACAAGTCTTCATCAACATGACAACGAATGCCCGAGATGCGATCGACGCCACAAAGCGTGGTAAAGGGAAGATCTCCATCCGGACGCGCTCGGCAGGAAAGTTTGTCGAAGTGCGCTTCCAGGACGATGGCATCGGCATGACTGAGAAGACGCTTGCGAAAGCATTCAATCCATTTTTCACCACCAAGGAAGTCGGTAAAGGCATGGGACTCGGTCTCAGCCTCAGCTACGGAATGATTAACAAGATTCACGGTTCGATTCGCATTGAAAGCGAAGAAGGCCGCGGAACAACGTTCGTGATCCAGGTTCCCTGCGATTTCAGGGAACTCGGGTAACGGATAAATAACGAAAGAGGGGAAACGAACATGAAGAATAGAATTCTGATTGTTGATGATGAGGAATCGATACGGAAGCTGCTGAAGAGCCGCTTAGATCGTGAAGGGTACGAAGTCGTCACGGCTTCAAACTGCGAGGAGGCTGAAAAAGCTTTCGGCACGAACGGAAATGGCTTCGGGACGGTGATTACCGACCTGAAAATGCCAGGTAAAGACGGCTTCCAGCTCATGGAAACCTTCAAACCGAAAAATACAAATACGAAATTCATCGTGATCACAGGTCACGGTGAAAAAGAAGCAGCCATCAAGGCTGTGAAATACGGCGCGACAGATTACATGGAAAAACCATTTGATCTCGAGGACCTCACTCGCACCGTAAAACGATGCCAAAAAGGGTATGCACTCACGGTCGAGAACTCTGACCTTGTGGCGCGCTTAGAAGCACGCTTGGATCGCGCTGAGAAGACGGAGCCTGCGACTGGCTATTACACCTCTCAGGCGGCATCTATGGCTAAAACAAACGAGTGGATCACGGTTCTGAAGCGCGAAGCTGCGCGTGCAGACGCCGAAGAGCCAACGGTTCTCATCTTAGGAGAAAACGGTTCCGGTAAAGAAGGAATCGCTCGCCAAGTTCAGAACGCATCCCGTCGCTCGAAAGGTCCATGGGTCGCAGTGAACTGCGCGAACTTCAATGAGCAGCTGCTTGAGAGCGAGCTTTTCGGTCATGAAAAGGGCGCATTCACAGGCGCAAACATGATGAAGCGTGGGCTTTTTGAGATCGCAAAAGGTGGCACCCTTTTCCTCGACGAAATCGGGGAGATGGATGTCAAACTCCAAGCGAAACTCCTTCGCGTACTTCAAGAGAAGGTGATCCGCCGCGTGGGTGGCACGACCGACATCGAAACCGATGTTCGAATTGTTGCCGCAACAAACGCAAACCTTCAGGCGAAGGTCGCTTCAGGGAAATTCCGCGAAGACCTTTACCACCGCATTTCGCGCGTGGTGATTGAGATTCCGGCACTCCGTGATCGGAAAGAGGACATCATTCCGATGGCGAAGTATTTCGCGACTCGTGCGTTCCAGTCCCGTGGGAAAAACTTCCCAGGATTTACGCCCGAAGCTGAAACCGCGCTCCAAAACTACAACTGGCCCGGCAACGTTCGTGAGATGTTGAACGTCATCGAACGCGCGGCGCTTGTGCATGTTGGAACAGATCCGATTTCAGCTGGAAACCTCAATATCGGCGGTGGAAAAGCCGCAACCGTCATCGGTTTCAAACCCACTGTCATCAATGGCGGCGGCACGAATCCGAATGGCCCAAGCGGTGGACCTGGTGGTGGTGGCACGCCACTCTCCGGAAATCCAGCGGCGGGCTACACCGAGACGGGTAGCTATATGGATCTGAAGAAGAAGTGGGTCGATTCGTTCGAGCGTGAGTACCTCACGAACACTCTGACGAAGCACGAAGGAAACGTTTCTGCGGCAGCTCGCGAAGCTCGCCTGGATCGTTCGAACTTCCTTCGACTCCTTCGCCGTCACGCGATTAAGGCTCAGGATTTCCGTAAAGTCGGATCTCCTACCGAAGAAACTTACTACGCAAAAGTCGCTTAATCGCAAATCGCGGTTAGTGATTTAGATTTCAACTCTTTCGTTGGGCGCATCTCCGAATGATTCGGGGGTGCGCCTTTTTTATTTAGTATTGAAATGAATCTCGAGGCCGAGCGTAGTGGAGAAGTCGTTTTTCTTCATATCATTCCAATCACGCATCGTGACTACCACTTCGCCGACAAGAGAAAGCACGCTCGCAACATGGAGTGCAGTCCCAAGACCCAAATAGGGATCAATTTTCGAGGGCGCAGTGGCGGTCGTCGTGACTCCGCCGGTGGTCGTGTCTGTCTTCCGCTTCATCGTTTCGCCACCACCCCGCAGTGTGAAGGTGAAGAGCGTGCCTAAGTCGTAGCTGGAGCGAATCCCTAATCGATAGCGGTCGGTCGTCTCGCGGATATTTTGGCCACTTGCAGGAAACGTCTCATTCGATGTGCCGTGCGTGTATTCGCCTTCTGCCGAGAGTATTTTGTAACCCGCGATGACTCGCGCGCCGTAGATGAACACGACCTTCGTTCGGTTCGGGTTTTCTTTTCTTTGGGCCTCATATCCGATGATCGGTTGAATCGTATACGTCACATCCTTCGCATCGATTCTCGCGAATGCGGGGGTGGATGCGAGTAGGAGTGGGAGGAGAGCAATGAAACTTGAAGTTTTCATGCCCTCTTAGGATCTCACGCTTAGCCGGGAGGTAAAGTAGGCAGTTCTTGCCTGAGTAACCGACAGCCGTAAGTCGATCGATCTCTACAGGCTCTCTTCAGGTATTCGAGAGCTTTCGGACGATCGGTTTTCATGAGCTCATAACCCTTCCAAGCGCAGGAATCGGCATTCGCACCGGATTCGCACTCCGAGTGGGAATCTGCATTCGTAGGGGTTCCATTCCCGACAGTGATTTCCATGTCGTCTGGTTTTGTACCGGGACAGTCATCTTTTAAGCCGAGTTCGCAAGATTTTTTGATGAGGGGTTCTCTCTCGTCATCGCGGAGAAGTGGGTTCTGTGAAGCTAGGTGACAGCTCCAAGGTTCGCCCTTTTCACAAAGCGCGGTCGCTGCTGCGTAAGCTTCTTTTGAGTTTCCACGGAGGAGTTCCTCTGCTGCCTCGTAATAACAAGCAATTAAAACTCCCTTGTCACAAAACTCTTTCGTATCTTTCGAGTGGGCGGCTCCGCCTTCTTCAAAGCTTTCTTCCAGGTGAACTTCCCAGCAGCTCATCGGATGGCCTGCCTTACAATTTTCTCTCCAAGAATGAAGCGCGAGATCGCGTCCTCCCTTTCTGAGAAACTGAAGGACGGTCAGATCGTAACAGGCGTCCTTTTGATTATTTTTCTTACAGTCCTGATCGAGGATTTCTTCGAGCGCTTTCTTTTGAGGGGCAGGTGGCATCAGTTTTCGCTCTAAGAGGGGGAGCCAGCGACAAGCGCGATGCACTTTCTTCTCGCAGTCCGTTTGGAAAAGCTTCAAGGCTGGTTCTTGTTTCCCTGATTGCCAAAGAACAATTCCGAGTTCTAAACAGGATCCAGCGACATTCGAATCGCACGCTTTTCGGAGGGGTGCGGTCGCTTCACTTCCATGTCCTTTCGAGCGAAGGGACCGGCCGAGCTGATAGCAGGCACTATCAATTCCAGCTGAGCATCCCCTTCGGAAGTGATTCAGAGCACGCGTCTGGTCTTTGAGACCCGCAGCGACAAGTCCGGCCCACTCGCAGCTTTCTGGATTTGAGCCTATGCAAGCTGCTTTCAGATACGGATCCGCCTCTCCGTAGCTGCCTTCCGAATACAGAGTTTTTCCGAGTTCAATGCAGCTTGCTTCCTCGCCCTTCGAGCAGTGACGGCTGGAGAGCGATTTTGCTTCAGAAATCTTGCCTGCCGCTCTGTATTCTCGCGCGAGGAGCGGGCAGTAGTCGGTTTGTTTAAAGTCTTCACAAAGCGTTTTCCATTCTTGCTCGAGATTAGATGGATTTTGAGACAGGTTCGAAGCGCGGTCCATAAACTCGGCTGAATTTTTTGGGGGAGTTGAGCAGGCGAGAGCGAGAGCAAGTAAAAATGTCGAAAGTCCAAGAGCGCGAGTGTGAATCATCATACGGATATAGAGTTTGGCGGATTTTCTGAGAAGTTTCCACCTCATGTGTCAGTTGAGACCCAGGGTCCCACACGATTTCGGAGGGTCTAACCCCTTGAAATCACGCCGACGCAGCCTGGCACCAAGCGTGAAATACCTAGAGATCGTGAGGCGATGAAATAAGCGGCTCACGGGCTGGGACTGAAAATTCCAGTTCAACGACAAACCACACACACGAGCGATCCGGAGAACCTATGGACCAAGGGCACAATCGGGAATCCGAGCAATTGGAAACGAGCTTAAAAGGGATAAGACAACTCCTCTCACACCTCCACGGCGAAGTCTCATCCCTCGAAGCGAGTTACTCCCATGTGCTTCAGGTTCTCCGGAAGCTCGAGGGTGTTGCGGAAACAGATGATTTAAGCGGACTTTTAAGACGAGGAGCGTTTTTTGAAAAGTGGAAGCGACTCTTAGAAGAATGTCAGCGGGTACAAGCGAACTGCGGAATTTTGCTCCTCGATATCGATCACTTCAAAGCGATCAACGATACGCACGGACACCAAACCGGTGACGAAGTGATCAAGCGCGTAAGCGAGCTCGTGAAACAATTCGAAACCCCCCGATGTTTCACGGGCCGCTACGGCGGCGAAGAATTTGCGGTAGCGATCCAGGGAACGGATGCGGAGATGTTAGCGGCAGCAGAGATGATCCGTCGCGGAGTAGAGCGGATGTATGGATCGGTAGTAGGCACGGAAGATAAAGTCCAATGGCGATGTACAGTCAGCATCGGAATGAGTTCTTCAGCGCGAGACGGATACGATGCGGAAAAGTTAATCGGTTCGGCAGACGAAGCGCTCTATGAAGCTAAAAAGCGCGGCCGGAATCAGGTCAGGGCAGCATAGCTGTCCGAGTTAAAAGTTCGCGCAGCATGAGGCTGCGGCAGCAAGAGCCAAGGACGGCTCATCTATTTTAATCGATCGATAACCCCCATCCCTAGAGGAGGAAGTGTTTTAAGTTTTCGAGCCAAGCGGAGATCGGGAAAATCTCTCTCTCAACTCAATCCTCAACCCCACATGACGTGGGACCCTCGCCTGATCAGCGCAGGGCTCGAAAAACAAGGGCCGAAGCTCCAGTGATGGAACTTCGGCCTTTGATCTTTTCGGCGATACTCGATTCGAGTAGATTGGAATCCAGCTATGCTCACTGAACTTAAAATCACCGACGTCGTCGTCGGAACCGGTGTGGAAGTCGTAAAAGGGGCGCTTGTCATCTGTCACTACGATGGTCGCCTCGCAGACGGCACGAAATTCGACTCTTCAATCGACAAAGGTCGCCCGTTTCAGTTCGTGATCGGCTCGAAGCGCGTGATCAAAGGCTGGGATATCGGTGTCATGGGCATGCGAGAGGGCGGAAAACGAAAGCTCGAAGTCCCTGCCGCGCTTGGGTACGATAGCCGCGCGATTGGAAAAATCCCGCCGAACTCCGATTTGTATTTCGATATTGAAGTGCTCGAAGTTCGTCCGAGGGAAACTTAAGCGTTTCGGTTCAAACAATTCAGATCTTCAAAAGACTGCTTCAAGCGCTTGACGAAGCTTTCCTCGCCATGACGGAGCCAGACGCGCGGATCGTAGTATTTCTTGTTCGGTGCATCTGGACCTTCAGGATTTCCGAGCTGGCCTTGCAGGTAATCCTTCTTCGAAGCGTAAAAGCCGCGAACGCCATCCCAGAACGCCCATTGAAGGTCGGTATCCAAATTCATTTTCACGACGCCATAATCGATCGTCTCGCGAATCTCTTCGCGCGTAGAACCCGAGCCGCCATGGAACACGAAGGAAACTTCGTTCTTTTTCGTCCCAAATTTTTTCTCAATGTGGTTTTGAGAGTTTTTCAAAATCACTGGAGTGAGTTTCACGTTTCCAGGCTTGTAAACGCCGTGAACGTTACCGAATGAAGCTGCGATCGTGAAAGCAGGGCCGACTTCTCGTAATTTCGAGAAGGCTTCCGCCACATCTTCCGGCTGAGTGTAGAGTTTCGAGTTATCGACGTGCGTGTTATCAACGCCGTCTTCTTCTCCGCCTGTCACACCGAGCTCAATTTCGATCGCGGTTTCAATGGCTTGCATGCGTTTGAAGTAGCGCGCGGAAATTTCTAAGTTTTCGTGAAGCGGTTCTTCCGAGAGATCGAGCATGTGAGAGCTAAAGAGTGGCTTCTTCGTCGCCTTATAGTTTTCTTCGCCCATCGCGACCATGTGGTCGATCCAAGGCAGTAATTTTTTCGCTGCGTGATCCGTGTGGATGACAACCGGTACTCCATAATATTCAGCCAAGAGTTGAATGTGGCGTGCACCGGACACTGCACCGAGCGCCGCTCCTTTATCGCTCTCCAGTTTTAATGATTTTCCAGCAAAGAACTGACCCCCACCGTTTGAGAACTGGATGATAACGGGAGAGTTTACGACTTTCGCGCACTCCAGTACCGCGTTCACGGTATTCGTGCCTGTGACGTTCACCGCAGGGAGCGCGTATTTGTTTGTTTTACAGTCGTGGTAGAGTTCGTGAAGTGCTTTTCCGAAAACGAGGCCGGGTTTGAATTTTGCCATTTTTTTAGTCTCTCAAAAGTTCGGTTTGATGGCGCCAGTCTATGAATAAGCTTCGAGTGGCGCAATCCAAAATCCTTCGAAAAACCAAATGAAAACCCCCTCTGATCCCATATCTCAGGGCGTCAGAGGGGGTGCGCGTGTGTACCGGCCAACCTTACAACTTTTTAAGGATGGGGGACGACGTCGAATACTCGATTAATCGATTGTCCACTCATGCTACGCATGTGGATCATGTATTCGCCGACGCGAAGTTTATCAGCGATCAAGACTCGCTGTTTGAATGGCATTAAGACCTGAAGACAAAAAGCGACAGGCTTAACTTTCAGAATCGGTAAAACCACAAATACGTCACCTTCTTGTTTCACTTCTACGCGATCCATTTCGACGCAGGAGTTTTGGTAGACGCCGCTGAAGGTGAGGAAAACCTTATCGCCCTTGAAAATCACATCGGGCAGCATCGCGTTCGACACAGCTGCGTAAGGATGAGCGTCGATTTCCTTCGTTGTTGCGGGTTCCACTTGATAGCTTCTCGAAATTTTCCCTTCGTTAATGTCCCAGAAGTCGATGTTATAGGTTCCGGCTTTTTGAACTCCGATCGGAACAGTGACTGTGAATGGGACCAGAGAATTCGCGTGGGGTGGGAGCGAACTTTCTTGAGAACAAAGAGCGCTTGGGTTTTTCATCGCATATTGATGAACCGTCAGCGTAAGGCCTGAAGCACTCGTTTCGACCTTCGTTTCGCCGAGTGTGTAGCAGGCGTTCGGAAGATTTCCATAAGCGACGAGTTGGACGAGATCGTTGTCATCGTATCCGTGTTCCGGAATAAAAACGTGGTCGAGCGCGATTTCAATAGGCTCAACTGCGAGTGCAGAGTGAGGCGCGATCGCGAGAAGGGTCAGGAGCGAAGCGCTAAGTGAAAGGATGGTATTTTTCATGGGGACCTCCAAAAGGTGATTGTGTTGACGACTGCAGGTTCACACAGAGCCAAAACTCTGCGTATGACGATGGTCATAATTCAGCCTCTTTATTTCAAACCCGGTTCGATCCTTACGCCCCGAGTAAAACTCAAAAAATCACGGCAAAAACGAGTGTTCGTGAGCGTAACGGAAGGTGCGAGCGACTTCTTCATTCGTGAGTCCGACCATTTTTTTCGCGATTTCAACTTCATCACCCAGCGTTATTCCGAACATACCTGGATCGTCGGTGTTGATAGAAACGGGGATGCCGTGATCGAGACATTTTTTAAGTGGATGAGTTTTCAAATCCGGCCAGGCGCTCGTGATTCGGTTTGAAGTGGGACACATTTCGAGAAGAATTTTACGATCCCGCAGAGCGTCCATCAGTTTCGGATCATGAACCGCATGGATTCCGTGTCCGATGCGCTTTGCGCCCAGGAGATCAATCGCCGCCCAAATGGACTCAGGCCCAGAGGCTTCACCTGCGTGAATCGTGATGGGGAGATTCTCATCGAGAAGGGGTTTGAAGAGGGATGCGTACTGGGCGTTTGGAAATTGAGGCTCGTCGCCTGCGATATCGAGTCCAATGAAGCGGTTTTTGTTCGCAAGATAGAACTCGATGGTCTTCTCAATCGATTCCATTCCAAAATCTCGAGATCCGATGCAGATTAAACCCACGTGAAATCCCGGAAAGATATCGCGCGCGCGATTAATGCCGAGTTCAAAAGAGTGAAGCGCGTCTTCCCACTTCAGCTTTGAAAACTGACAAAGAAACTCTGGCGAGAAGCGGTACTCAACGGCATGAGTGCCTTCATTCCAGACGTCATCACAGGCTTCAAACGCGACTCGCTCCAAATATTCAGGTCGATCAAGTACGTTCGGGACAAGATTGAAGTTCGCGAGAACGGTTCCCAAGTCCTTCAGCGGCTCTCGCATGATGTAGCGATCGCGAAATGAATCCATGCTGGTCGACTGCGAAATAATGCCCTTTTTCTGCGCAAGTTCAAACAACGTGGGTAATCGCACCGAAACATCGAGGTGTCTGTGTAATTCGATTCGAGTGTTGAGGTTTCTTGCGCTCACTGAGAATCAGGCCCCCATGATATGAGCGCCGCTATCGACGTAGTGATTTGTTCCAGTGATGTGGCGACCGCCCGGCCCACAGAGAAATGCCGCTAGCGCACCGACGTCGCTTTGTTCGATATTTTCTTTCAGCGGGACTTTTTGTTCAGCGCTCGAGAGCATGTCTCGGAAATTTCGAATTCCGGCGGCTGCGAGTGTTTTCACGGGGCCCGCGGAAATGGAGTTCACGCGGATCTTTTTTGTTCCGAGATCGTTTGCGAGATACCTGACCGTCGCTTCGAGGGCTGCTTTAGCGACACCCATGACGTTGTAGTTTGGAATCACGCGGTTCGCTCCCAGGTAGGAGAGTGTGAGCACGGTACCACCGCCCGCAGCTTCGAGAAGGGGCTCGGCATTTTTCGTGAGAGAAACTAGGGAGTAGGCGCTGATTTCCATCGCGGTTAAGAATCCTTCGCGAGAAGTATCGACGAAACGTCCTTCGAGGTCTTCGCGGTTTGCGAACGCGACCGAGTGGATCAGGATGTCGATCTTGCCCCATTGTGTTTTTAATTTTTCAAAGACGGCCGCCCGTGCAGCCTCGTCGGTCACGTTCATGGGGAGAACGATCTGAGATCCCACCGACTCTGCGAGGGGTTTCACTCGGCGCTCAAGTGTTTCGCCTTGGTAGGTGAAAGCGAGTTCTGCGCCGGCAGCATGAAGGTGTTCCGCAATGGCCCATGCGAGTGAGCGATCGTTTGCGACCCCAACAATGAGGGCTTTTTTTCCTTTTAAGAAAGGGGAGGTGTGAGTCGTAGGCAGGAGTTCCATCCTGGATAACTGCCATAGCGTCGGTTAGGCGAAAAGTCGAAATTCATCGCGCGATGCATCACCGAACCTCAATACGCGCTATAGAATAGGAGAACATCCGCGTTAGGAGAAAAAAGCTCCGGCGGAGCGGCTTTTAAAAGTTGAGTGGTGACACCGCGAGAACGGAAAAGAAAAGCTCACCCTCTCCAATCGCCGTTTCGTTGAAACCCTGATGATAATCCAGAGCAATCGTGAGCGGGATGTACTGCAACCACTCGGTCGAAAGTCTGAGTCCTGCACCGGCGGAAGGTAAGTTTCTTAAATTCGTCTGAACGCCCGGGAGGTAGGTGTCCTCTAAGAAAACCTGTATGAAGAGCTGGTTCACCGAGAAAGGATTCGTTCCCCAGCCGCGGAAGATTTCAGCGAGCGGGAAGCGGAGGTCGGCGGAAAGCGTGTATGCGCTCTTCAGGCGGCCGATGAAGGTATTCGGATATCCACGCACGTGAACTTCATCAAACGCATCCCCGGGAAATGGATTCACGGTGCGCTTTTCGCGACCCAAGATGTTTACGTTTGCATCGTAAAATCCGCGATCGACTCGAGAGACTTTTACGGCGCGAATTTGTGGACTGAGTACGAAATGGCGACCGAGATGAAAGAACTCTTGATGATTTGCGAGCAGTTTAAAACTATCGCGCGGACCCGAGAGGTCATAGCGTCGAACTCCTGCGAAGGAGAACTGACCCGTTTCGCTCCAAACTCCATAACGGGAGGAACGGGCGTTTCCGAAGGAGACCGAGACATCTTGAGTCGGAACCAGACGTGATTTTCCAACGAGTGAGCGGTCGTGGTTGTTGTTTGTATAATACTGATCTTGTTCCCAGTTGAACCCGATCCGAGGGATGATTCGGCCTACGGTTTGAATGAAGGGATACGAAATTCCGAGTCCGAAATTTCGCTCACGGGTAAATGAACCGTTTATGCTCCGAGCGGCGTCTTGCTTGATGACGTCGTTTGAAGTGATCGAGCCCGAGAAATCAAAGGATGGGCCGAACATTCGGTTTGCGTAGTAGAACGAAAAGTCAGGTAAACGAACCTGGGTGTCCGTCGCAAGAGTCGCAGAATAAATGTGCTGGAAGGTGGCGTCGTAACTGCTTGCCATTGCGCCTAAATAAAACGATTCGCTGCCGGCAATGATGAGAGGAGCCCACTGACGGGGCCTTAAGCTCTTCCAGGGCGAGTAATCATGGGACACGAGGTCTTTCGTGGAGGAGCCCACTTTATTTTCAACATACGCTGGGGCGTCGGGTTCAGCGATTTTCAGCGTTTCGGATTCAAATCCCTTCGGATTGAGTTCGACTTTCGCGAGTCCAAACCCGCTCCCTCGATAAACGGAAGCGATGGCCTCTTCTCCGCGGATGACCGGTAGCCACAGGCCAGTGGTCACGTTCGTGACCTGGGTCGATTTCCCGTCCATATCGTAGCGATAGAGGTTATCGACGCCCGTTTTGTCGGACACGAAATAAAGATTGTCTCGCGAGTCCACCGCCGGAAATCGATTTCGAGCGCCATCGGCGACGAGGGTGCGCATGTTTCCAGCGTTGGAATCGATGGCCATCAAGTTTTCGCCCATTTGTCCGTTTTGTTTGAAGGTGTAAACGATGGATTTTCCATCCGCGCTAAATTTCGGATTTGAGATCCGATCGAGAATGTTCGCATCGACGATTTTTTTCGGGTGGGAAAGGACGAGCCGAGAATCCTGGTAGGAGAGGTCAGCGATGTAGAGATCGTTACTTGAATTCTCGGTGACGATGTAGGCGATCTGGTTTCCATCTGGGCTGAGCGTTGGGTCTTTTGCTCGAGCGCCTTCAGTTAAGAAATACGATTTTCCCGTTTCAATTTCGAAGACTTTGAGGTCGCTGTAAAAATGAAAGTTATCCCGGCGGTTGAGTGAGCTCGAAATGATTCGTTTCGAATCCGGGGTGAATGCCATCCCAACACCCATGAATTTGTCTTCGAGAACTGTTGTTTTGCCGGTGGTGAGATTTTTTAAATAGAGAGTCTCCCAGCGGTCCTCATTTCCCATCCGGTAAGCGAGCCATTGAAGATCCGGCGAGGAAGCGACTCCGAGCGCGTCGTCCGATGTTTCTTCGAAAAAATCGACTTTTGAGATGGGTTGTGTGCGAAGGGTTTGGAGGTCCTTTTCAGCGCGAGTTTTCGCGGCTGCGACATAGCGATCCCAAAGGGCGTACCAATCTTTTCCGGTGATATTCTCTAAGTTTCCGTTGATGAAGTAAGGCAGGCGCTGGCTTGAGTTCGTGGTGAGGTCGGTTAGAACGTTTGGGCCTTCTTTCGATGCTTCGTTCGTAAGCATGTATCCAAATAAATACGGTACTTCTCCACCTGGAGCGTGGGGCGAGCCGCTCGCGACGCGATCGAGTGTCACCGACTTCGAGCTATCGAGCATTCCATCTTGAACGAGCGAGCGCACGACCATTGAATAAAAGGGTGAACGTCCACGGCCCGCTTTTGTGTACTTCGTCTCGAAATATACGGCGTAGCCTTCTAACATCCAAGGTGGAAGGAGCATGTTCGGTAAAAGTACATCCCCGAATAAGACGCGAAGAAGTGAGTACACATCGCGTGTTGGATCCATATTCAGGTAGTGCGTGTACTCGTGGTAAACGAGGAGTTTCAGCCAATCTTCGTAGTAATTCGTGCTGAACCACGTTTCAGGCGGCGTGAGATAGAGGATCATCCCAAAACGCGCAAAGGGCGCGGTCATGCCGTTCGCAGCGTCCGTTCCATCTGTGATCAGCACCTGAACTTTATGGGCAGGTTCCCAATTCAGTTCTGTCTTTAGGGTTTCGTGCGCGTTTTCGTAATGCTGGGCTACGAGCTTCGCTTGTTCCTCTAACGATTCCGGATAGGTGATGCGAAACCGCTCAGTTTCAAGTTCCTTCCATTTCCAAAAAGGTGAAAGTCCTAAGTCATCTCCTGGGCCGGCGAGAACCGCGGAGCAGAAGAGGATTCCAAAGAGCGCGAGCAGTAGTTTTCGTTTCATGGTGTTTGATTTTCAGCAATCGCGCGAATCTGTCCGCTCGATGCGCTTTCAGGGAATCGAACTTCAATCCCGGTTTTTAAATGCGTTTTTCTGACGATGGAAAGTGCGGTGAAACCTGTGCCGGTCGATAGGATGGATGTGACTTTTCCGATTTCTGCGCCATCTGAGGCGCAGGTTTTGTCACCGAGTTTCGGCGCAGGCAGGGCCCCCGAAATCTGAACGAGTCCGCGAGCGGGTGAACCTAGAGCAATAATTTTTTCGATCACTTCTTGACCCGGATAACATCCCTTCTGATCCGCAATTGCGCTCTTCATTGCGACCTCAAGAGGGTTTGATTCGAGTGTGATTTCATGATCCACGCCAGGACGCGTATTTTCGATTCGCAGTTTTTCGAGATCGCTTGGGCTTCCTGTTTTAAATTTTGTTTTGAGCGAATCGAGTTTTGATTTTTCCCCAAAGATCGAAACGGTAGGCACTCCAAAGAGTGTTTTTTTCCAATCAATCAAGCGGAGCCCCAGTTGGCGTGCTTCGCTTCGAACCGTTTCAGAATCCTCACCGACAATGTACGCATGCGTGCATGGAATTTCTTTGAGGGTTAATTTTTCAGCGAACGTAAATCGATCGATGGTTGTGAGTAGGGCGTTCTTCCATGCTTCGCCTTCGCCGCGAGGACAATCTAAAGTATAGAGTTTTTCGTTTTCACAGGTGATCCCGAAGAAGGCCTGAATTTTTCCCTGTGCATTCAAGAAGAAACCCGAAGCGCTTTCTCCTTCTCTGAGCGTGTTGAAATTCACGGTCGTTAGGCGTTGTAAAAAATCGCGCGCGTCCGGTCCGTCGATTTCGATGAGGCTCGAAGTGTTTGACTCCACAAAGAGTGGCATATCGGCTGAGATTAGCGGGGGAGCGGGGTGGTGTAAACGAAGGAACTGATAGAGTTTTCAGGATTTCGTAAGAATGAGCGCGGTGCATTAGTAGCCGCTTGGATTCTTTCATTCCTTGATCTTCAAGCCGCCACTCGCGTAGCCTGTGGGTCCTCTTATGAAGATCGAAAAAAGCCAATTTGTTCGCGAATTAAAAGACAAAGATAATGTCTCAAGCCCCTTCTTGGTGAAGTACGCCGCAACCGCTACCGATAAAAACGGCAAAGCCTACATGAATGTCGTTCTGATGGATAAGACCGGCGAGCTCGAAGGGCGAATTTGGGAGGACGTCGCGCGGTACGCGTCGTTTGTAATTCGTGACGCTTTCATTCATGTCGAAGGCCGAATCCAGCTTTATCAAGGTCGTAAGCAGATTGTGCTCAATCGCGTCCAAGCACTTCGTGAAGACCAGGTTGATGTCGATCAATTTCTCATCGAATCCAAAATCGATGTTGAAGGTCTCTACGGAAAACTTCTCAGTTTTGTATCCTCGATGAAAGATCCTTACTACCGCGCGCTCGCTGAGTCTGTGCTTCGCGATGATGCGGATATTGCGGATAAACTGAAGCGCGCTCCCGCCGCAAAATCCGTCCACCACGCATACCCGGCCGGACTTCTGGAACACGTCGTTTCAGTCACGGGACTCCTCGATAATATTGCCTCTCACTATGGTGAGAAGCTGGATCGCGATTTGATGTTTATCGGTGGATTTTTTCACGACCTCTGTAAGGTCTGGGAACTCTCCTATGAAAGATCAGTCGATTACACTTTGGAAGGGAAACTCATTGGCCACTTGGTGATGGGCGTAGAACTCATCGACTCGAAAGTTCGTTTGCTCGAATCGACGCCCGGTAGGCTGCCCGGCGCGTTTCCGAGAGAAAAACTTCTTCTCGCAAAACACATGGTGCTCGCACACCATGGGAAGCTCGAGTTTGGTTCGCCGAAGGAGCCGCATTGTTTGGAAGCTCTGATCGTTCATTACGTGGATGATCTGGACTCAAAAGTAAATGCGATCACGAAGTTCATCGAGGCGGATCAAAATCCAGGCGAATGGACGCTCTTAAATCGCATGTACGAGCGTTATTTCTATAAGCCTGAGTGGGCTCGGAAGAGTTAATCTTTCGACAGCCCCTTGATTCTTTTTCGTGGAGTCGACTGTACCGTAATGATTTCCCTGATTGCGTCGAAGACGGTTTTGAATTGATCTGAGGATTCTAATTCGAGCTCGACGATTTTTTCACTGAGTCTATTTTCAAGTTCTTCGACCGACTTTTGGACCGGCCTTAAATAGGTAAAGGCTCGCATAATTTCAATGTTCACCTGGATTGCTTGTTCGCTATTGAGCACGCTTGAGAGCATGGCGACGCCGTGTTCTGTGAAGACCCAAGGAGTGTGACTACGACCTCCGTGGCCCATTCTGTTTGAGGTCGCAAATTGCGATCTCAGACGTGCAACTTCTGGATAGGTCAGGGCAAATGCAAAGTCGGGAGGGAATCTTTTTGAATTTCTTCGGACTTGCTCGTTCAATCGTTTTGTAGGGACGCCGTACAGCGTCGCGAGATCGGCATCAAGCATGACTCGCGAGCCGCGAATTTCATAAATCTGTGATTCAATATTTTTTAAAGCAAGTTCAGGAGTTTTCATCGACGAGTAATTTGCACAAGAAAGGCCAGTAGGTTACCGCCGTAAATCGAGTAAAATCAATAAGTTACAATCTTGAGGTCGCAATTTGCGACCTCAAGATTGTAACTTATTGATTTGATGTGGTTTGTTTAAATTCTAAAAAGCGTGCGAGCGTTCCGGGCTGTTGCGTTTGCGACTTCCTGAAGGCTCACGCCCTTGAGTTCCGCTATTTTCATCGCCGTGTGTTTGACCATCGCGGGCTCGCATTTTTTTCCTCGAAAAGGAATCGGAGCCAGGTACGGGGAATCTGTTTCGACCATGAGTCGATCGAGCGGAAAAGCCTTCGCGCACTCGCGAAGATCTTCCGCGGTTTTAAAAGTCAGAATGCCAGAGAAAGAAATCACGAATCCCAAATCGATGCAGGCTTTTCCAAATCCCATCGTTCCCGTGAAACAGTGGATCGCTCCAATCGGAGAGCCTGCCTTCACACGACGTGCGTAGGCTTTGAGGCGGGGAAGGAGATCGGCCTCAGCATCGCGTGAGTGAATAACGATGGGCTGATTTAGTTCCAGTGCGAGTTCCGCCTGTTTTTCGAATACTTGAATTTGGATGTCACGAGGTGAGTGATCGTAGTGATAGTCGAGGCCGATTTCTCCGACCGCCCGACACTTGGGGTGGCGGGATGCCTGGCGAATGAAATCAGAAAAGCCATCATCCCAGTCGATCGTGTCATGGGGATGGAGACCCACGGTGTGGTAGACGTTCGAGAATTTTTCAGAAATAGCGACGACGTCGGGATGCGACTTTCGGTCGACACCCACACTGATTAAAGTTTCAACGCCTTCCATTTCTGCCTCGCGAACGAGGTCGGCGGCGGTTTTCGGGCTATAGTCGTAGTTGAGGTGGCAGTGGCTATCGATGAGTCCGAGCGAGGCAGAACTCATTTTTTCCTAAGCCCTTCAAAGACTTTATCCCAAGACTCAAGAGGAAGAAGTCCCGGCATTCGGTGACCATTGATGAAGAGCGTAGGAGTGGATTCGATTTTGAGTTTAATACCCTCTTCGATGTCTTTATTGAGCGCGACTTTGATCGGCTCAGATTCAACACATGCTTTTAGCTCTGCTTCGTTCAGGCCCAGAGCGGCCGATACGCCGAACACGGATTCCGGCGTCAGCTCCTCTTGTTCATCGAAAAATTTTTCATACGCTTGGACGAATTTGCCTTTGTCTTTTGCGCAGAGAGCGATTTTAGCGGTCGTACACGCGCGCTTGTGCATGGAGTGTTCGAGGATCCGGTTACAGGCCATATCGAGCGGGAAGTTTTTAAACACAATCCGAATCTGCCCCGGATACTTCACCTGGAGGTTGTGAAGAAGTGTCGCGCCTCGTTTACAGAAGGGGCATTCAAAATCCGAATACTCGACGATAGTGAACGGCGCGTTCGCGTCGCCCATGACGATAGAGTTTGCGTCGATCGAGATCTCCTCGACTTTAGAGGTGACGACTTGGTTCACGATGTACTGAAGTTCATCTTCCGAGAGCTTCTGGGAGCCTACTGGTTTCGTCAGGAGAACGACGAGAAAAACTGAAATTCCAACGATCGCGGCTAGGCCCCCGATTTTAGAGCGATCTAGGCTTGGAAGAATCGGGCCACTCTTCATCGACCAGAAAATTCCAAAAAGAAGAAAGTTCACTGCGTCCACTGCGATACAAAACGCGCAGACATTATGAAGTACGCCGAACATAACGACGATCAGAAAGATTGAGTAGAGAGAACCGAAGCCGCTCATCAGGATGCCTGCCGAAACTGCAGTATTTTTCCAAGAAGAAGAGCGGGCGAGTAAACCGATAATCAGGAGCGAGAGAAACCATCCGGCCACGAAGCTTGAAAGTGGAAATCCGGGCGCGAGTTCTGCCCATTTTGAGAGCGCAACCGTAGAGCAGCTCAGACCTTCGCCTAAGTTGCAGAGGGATTTGAAACCCGCGCTTCCGTCGTGAAGCGAGTGATAAAGGTGCGTGAGATAGATCGCAGCTCCCATGCCGATGATGGATAACAAAGGAATGAGTGCGAGCCTGACTTTGGGGGACGTTTCATGTTGCATAAGCGTGGATTTATCCTCGCTGATTCGAGGGCTTATCGCAAGTTCTGGTCACCCTGTTCGGCACTTGATCGGCGGAAGCATTGGGCGCTATTCTAGGACCATTGAAAGCCTCGCTTAAAGATTTTTTCATCTCCACTTTGACGCTTGCACTGATTTCGGGATGCGGTGCGTGCACATCCCCAAAAAACACCGCTGAAATCGAAGCAGGAACGATCCAGGTCCAGATGGCGGGAGAGCCCGTCAGTCTAGATCCCTCTCAAGTCGAAGATGGACTAGGATTTCGAGTCATCGTCAATCTGATGGAAGGGCTCTATGGCTACACGAACTCAGGGGAGCTCGTGCCCCAGCTGGCGGAGTCGTACGTTGTCTCGGCGGATCGGAAAACCTGGACCTTCACCTTGAAGCCGAATTTGAAATGGTCGGACGGTGTGCCGGTCGAAGCAGATCAGTTTATCACCGCCATTGAGCGCGCGCTCTCACCTAAGACGGGATCTAAACTTTCGGGCCTCCTTCGAAACATTGAGGGAGCAAAAAAATTCATCGATGGAAAAGCAAAACACGTCTCCGGGTTAGAAGCTTCAGGTCAGAAGCTTTGGGTGCGTTTGGAACGCCCCGAAGCGGAATTACTTCAAACTTTCACGCTCCCGATCACTTACCCGCTCCGAAAAGACATTTTAGATAAAACTCACGGCGCTTGGGATTTGCTCCATGACCCAAGTATCCCGACGCTCGGATACTACGTTCTCGAGTCCTTTCAGAGAGACCAGGCCGTTGTTCTTCGTGCTGCAAAACCCCTCCCCGAGGGTGCGCCGAAAAAAGTGATCTTCAGGATTGTTCGTGAAGAGTCCACTGCGGGGGGGCTCTTCGAACAAGGAAAACTCGATTTCGTAAATCGGGTACCTGCGTACGATTGGGATCGCTATCGACAGGAGGGAGTGGCCCACGCTGTTCCTTTTCTAGCGACCTACTTCCTTGGATTCAACCTGAAGAAACCGCCGTTTAATGATCGCGAATTTAGGCGTGCGGTCGCGGGAGCGATTCGGAAGAAGGAGTTGGTGCTCGCGCTCGGTTCAGGCGAAAAGCCCGCTTACTCTTGGATTCCAGAGGGTCTTCCGGGCTATCAGCCCTTTCAGTCGGATCGCGAAGGTCTTGACCCGCGTTTTCAAGATAGCGTGAAAAAAGTTCGAATGAAGCCCTGGGATGGGGTTATCGAATTGGGGTTCGATGCAAGTTCTCGGAACGCTACGGTTTTGGAAAAGGTCCAAGCAGATCTCCAAGCTCGATTGGGATGGAAAGTCGTTCTAAAAAACCAGGAATGGAAGACTTTCGTTAAAAATATTTATTTAAACCCGACAGCGATTTTTCGCCATGGCTGGTCTGCACCGACGAAAGACCCTCTGATTTTTATTTCTCCATTCGGCACGAACGACCCGTTTTCTTTCACGAAAACGAGTGATGTGAAAATGGATCGAAAAATTTCGGAGATTCGTTCGCTTCCGGATGGTCCAGAGAGAACTGCAGCGTTGATCGCAGCTGAG